>JANOVK010000244.1:0-12447 GCA_031417315.1 Chitinophagaceae bacterium
GAAAATTTAGTTCTAAACTTATTTAAATCTTTATATGGAATAGTAAATCTCTCATCTTCAAATGCCATTACTGAATCTTCTGTTACAGCTCTAAAAAGAATTGAGAAAAATAATTGTGAACCATTATCTTCAGTAGAATTATATTTAAAAGGAGAATTTAATTTTTCTCTTGCATCAATAACTTTCCATAATTTTTGGCGATAAATAGCATCATCTTCTCTAATATGATCGTAAGGCAAAGGCATTCTATCCTTAACATTTAAATCAATTGCGTTTTCACTTCTTAAAGATGGTCTTAAAGAATCATTTAAAGGATCATTTGCATTGGTTGATTTAATAACTTCAATAGGAACATTAGCCCCAGATGGTTTATTTGTATTACCAGACTGAGTTTGAGTTTGCTGAGAACCACCAAATGGATTATTATTTTTTGGAGGTTGAGCAGTTGCACCCCCACCAAAAGGATTATTATTTTTTGGAGGTTGAGCAGTTGCCCCACCACCAAATGGATTTCCAGAAGGTTTATTTGTTGAGGCTTTTGGTTTTGCCTTTTGAGAAAATCCATTTACACAAGTAGCTAAACCTACAAGTAATAAGAATGAGAATATCTTAAATGATGTTCTTTGCATATTATAATTAGTTTGTCAAATTAAAAGCCATTGATGCTGGAAGTTTTCTTTTTCCATCTGGGCCTTCAACTGAAATATCAGTTATTAAAATAGATGATCCTGTTTTACACATTTCTATATAACCTTTAACTTCTGGAGTAAAATAAGCCCCTTCAACAATTGCAAATTTTGGTCCAGTATTTTCAAATCCTCTACCAGTACAAACAATTGTATAAGATGATACATTATATTTTACGCCTTCAAAAACAAAGTCACCCATATCTGCTCTAATACCAACATTGGCTTTAAAAGCATTTACAGCAACAGATCCACCACCATAAGGCCCAATCATTGGAGTTGGATTTGGAATTCTTTTTACAGGAAAATTAAAATTAGTTGGTTTACCTTCAACAGTAATTGTTACTACTGATTTACCTGCAGATTTTGGTTGAGCAATAAATAACCCATTATTATCAGCTTTTGTAATTGAACCATTATCAGTGCTAGCAGTAATAGCTTCAGCACCTTTTGTTCCACCAGAAACTCTAATAGGGTTATCTAATCCTAAATATAAAACATTCACTTTTTCAGCACTAGCAGAAACGCCTGTTGGCGAACCTACAGTATATTTTATTTCTTTTGGTATTGAAGCAGTTGTTCCATCTGGTTTTTTAAATGTAATATTAACTTTTGTAACATAAGATCCAGTTCCACCTACATTAAATTTTTTCTCTGCAACACCTTCTGCATTTAATGCAATTGTTGTACCATCAATAGTTACAGTAGGTTGAGCAGCTTTACTAAAAGCACCAACACCAGCAGTAATTCTCATTTCTTGTCCAGGCATTACATATTCAGAACTTTGACTTGCGATAGCTTGAAATTGATCGTAAATAACTTCAACTTGTCCAACTTGTTTATGGCAATATTCCACAACTTGAGCAACACTATTTTTTACATCGTTTTGAAATTTACTTAAAATTGTAATTCCTGCAATAGTGGGAGTCATGTGAAAATAAACATCAGACCAATTTTTCCCATCTGGAACAGTTAAATCAATTGGTAGTGAAGTTCCTAATTCTTTTGCAATTCCTGGATCTAACCCTAATAATTGTTTTTTTACATCTTCTAATCTTGCTTTTAATCCATCGCCTTTTCCTTTTCCTTCTGGTGGATGGCCAGAAAATAAACGAGTTGCAGCTTCTAAATCATCTTCTTTAAATTGCTCTTCTCCTTTTTCGTTTTTTCCCATCGTTCCTAATCCTGCTTCTACTTTTAATTCGTTCTTAAGGTCTTCAATTTCTTTAGATAAACTTTCACCAATTGCTTGAGCTTTATCGGCTAATGGTTTCCAAATAAGTGCTTTTTCTCTTGACTCTGGTTTTTCAGTTTGTTTTTGTAATGATGCAAGTACATCTATATTTTTCTCATCAATAATATGATTTGCATTTCTCAAACTATTATCAACAGTTTTAAAGGCATTTAGGATTTCAGATGAAACGTTTAGTGCAAGTAGTGCTGTTAACACTAAATACATCAAGTTAATCATCTTCTGCCTTGGCTCTTTAGGTAATGACATTTTATTTTAATATTTTAGAATTTACAATTTTTGTTTTTATATCCTTTATAGTTTGCTACTATAAAATTTTATCTTCCCGTCATTGCGTTTAGCATATTACCATAAACTGCATTTAGTTTTCCTAAGTTGGTAGCTAAAATTGTAATTTGCTCTTTAGCTTTAATTGCATCTTCGGCAGTACTATTCATTGCAGTTGATGCTTGAGCTAGTTTGCCATAAAACTGATTCATAGCTTTAAGATGATTATTACTTTCTTGTAATTCTAATTCGTAAATTGTATTTAAAGATGATAAGTTTTTTGTTAATATTTGAACTTGACCATGAAATTGTTTTGTTGTTTCGCTTGCTGCATTAAAAGCATTAAATGTACCGGTAGCTTGATTTATTGAAGCAGCAACAGAACCTAAAGCTAAAGTTGCTTCTTTAGTTTTTACACCAAAATCTCCAGTTGCTTTTACAACATCACCAATTTCTCCCATATTTTGAACCGTAGTTCCTAATTTTTGGAAACCTGCTCCTAATTTTCCTAAATTAGTTGGAGTAATATCTGCTTCTTGTAACATTTTTTCCATAGTTTTTAAGGCAGGATTACCTTTTTCTTGATCGGCACCAGGTAAATGAACTTCATGATCATCCATAGCAGGATAAATTATAAATAAAACACCATAAGCAAGGAACACCAAGGCTTCTGTAGTTAACCCAATTTTAAGCCACATATCAGCATCAGCTGTGTGTAGAATTTTTCTTAATGCACCCCAAATTACAATAGCTGCTGCAACTGATACGAAAATATCTACTACTTTACCTACTTTGGCTGGAATTTTTGCTGCCATGATTTTTTGTTTTTTTAGTTTAAGTTTAAATTGTTTTTTGACAAAAGTTCAAACTTCAAATTATTTTGAAGTTGTAAGAATTTATTTTAATTAGTTCTATTTCATTTTAGGTGCTAAATCAATTACACAACGAAATCCAATATAAGATTTTGCCGTATCTTGATATTCAAAAGCACGAGTACTTGTTTGTAAATAAAAAGCAACATCTTTCCAACTACCACCACGAATTGTTTTACGTTTCATGTATGGAGGATCAGAATCTTTTGCATCATATCTTAAATCTGGGCTCATTTCACTAAAGAAATTATAAGATCCTTCATTATAGTATGAATTTGTCCACTCTGAAACGTTTCCACTCATATTATACAAACCAAAATCATTTGGCCAATAAGCATCAGATCTTACAGTATAAAATCCACCATCTTCAGCATAATTACCACGTCCAGGCTTAAAGTTTGCTAATAAGCAACCTTTTTTATTACGAGGATAATAGTTTCCCCAAGGGTACATGCTATTTGTTCTGCCACCACGAGCTGCATATTCCCACTCAGCTTCACTTGGTAATCTGTAGTTACTTTCAACGGCAAAATTTCCTTTCTTTAAGAATTTGTTTTGCATAGCTGTTCTCCAATGACAAAATGCTTTTGCTTGTTTCCAACTAACTCCAACAACAGGATAATATCCGAAAGATGGATGTGAAAAATATCTTTTAGTCATTGGTTCATTATATGCATAAGAGAAATCTCTCATCCAAACTAATGTATCTGGATAAATTTTTATTTTTTCTCGCACAATAAAATTTTTACGAGACATTCCATAATTTTCCTTTTTTGCAGCTTCAGATAAAACAAATTCTTCGTAGCTATATTTAAATTTTTCAGGATCCAATTCAATCATCCCATATAATCTATTATCTGGTGCAAGAACTAATTTGTCTCCTAATTTTTCTAAATTTTTCGAATCGAATTTTAAAGATGTTTTTGCTTTAACCCAATCTATTGCTTGAATTGAATCTCCACCTGCACCCGGACCACCTTTTTTTACATACCCTAATTCTTTTGCAGCAAGTGAATCTCTCACCCACCATACAAACGAACGGTATTTATTATTTGTAATTTCAGTTCTATCCATCCAAAAGCCTGGTATAGAAACTTGTCGATTACGTTGATTTAAATTGTAATTCACATCTTCGTCACTTGGTCCAAGATGAAAGGTTCCAGGTGGAATGTATGCCATGCCAGCTGGAGAAGCCATACTCTTTTTTGCTGTTGGGGCAACGCCTCTTACTTGTCCATCCTTATCGTAAGAATCTGCAGAAACTCCTTTTCCTTTTTTAGAACACGATATCATGTTAAACGTGACTAATACTGTTAGTGAAACATAAACAAACTTCTTCATCATTTTGTGGTTCAATTAAATGGTGACGACAAAAATAAAGACAATTTAACTACATAGCCAAAATTGTATTTATTTAACCAATAAATTTTTTGAGTAAAAATTAAAAAACGATAATTAGAAAATTAAATTGTGAACTATTTTCGATTCAATTACATAAAATCGGCTGCAATATAATTATTAAAATGTTATTAAAAAGTAAAAAATTTGTTAGATTTTTTTGTGGTGGATAGCAAGTTTCTTTTTCGCATAAGTAAAATAAAGCTTCATTCGAGAAAATTTTATCAGAACTAATGGTTTCAAATGCTGAATTTTTATTTTCAAAAACTAGTAATATTTTATTTGGAATATAATGTTTTACAATTTTTAAAATCTCTGTTTTAGCAGGCGTTCCTGTTACTATAATTTCTTTAATTCCGGAATTAATAATCTGGTAAACTGAAGCCCATGCACCAAATGATGTTGGATAATTTATTAAAGCTGTTTGCAAACTATTAACCATTTCTTTTGCCTTTTTGCTGAAATTTGAATCTATAAATACAAATGATAAATAATAAAACGAATAAGTTAAAATTGCATTAGCCGATGGTGTTGCTCCATCATAAACATCAACTTTTCTTACAATAATATCTTTTTGAGATTTTTGGGTAAAGTAAAAACAAGGTGAATCTTCGTTATTAAAATTAACTATAACATAATTTGATAATTCTTTTGCTTTAAGTAAGTAATCTTGATTTCCTGTAATTTCTTGCAATTGAATTAGAGCAAAAATTAAATATGCATAGTCATCTAAAAAACCATTTATATATGCTTGGCTATTTTTATAACAATGCATTAATTCACCATTTTTAAAAAAATTGCTTAATATAAAATCCATATTTTTTATTGCAACATTTCTGTAATGTTCATTTTCTGTTGCTGCAAATGCTTTACAATAAGCACTGTTCATTAATGCATTCCAACTACAAAGGGATTTGTCGTCTAACAAAGGTCGAATTCTTTTTTCTCTTTCTTTTAAAAGCAAATTTCTGCAACCACTAAGGGTTTCAGTTAAAGTTTTAAATTCTAAATTATTTATTTCAGCATAATTTTTAATAGAATTTGTTAACCAAACAATATTGGTATGTTCCCAATTTCCATGTTCAGTAATATTATAAACCTCACAAAATAATTTTGATTTTCCATTTAAAATTTTTTCTATTTCTTTTTTACTCCAAGAATAAAACTTTCCTTCCACACCTTCGCTATCTGCATCAAGTGCACTATAAAAAGCATGCTCATTACTCATCATTTCTCGCTCTACAAATTCTAAAGTTTGCTGAATTGTTGTTGCATATAATTCGTTATTAGTAATTTGATAAGCTTCTGAAATTACACTAATTAATAGTGCATTATCATATAACATTTTTTCGAAATGTGGAGCAAGCCATTTTTCATCTGTACTATATCGAGAAAATCCACCACCAATATGGTCGTAAATTCCACCTAAAATCATTTTATCTAAACTTAAAAGTGCTTGGTTTAGTGATTTTTTTTCTTTTGTAAAATGATAATGACGAAGTAAATATTGAATAGAATAGGTTTGAGGAAATTTTGGTGCACTACCAAATCCGCCCCAATCTATATCTGCTTTAGCTAAAATATTATTAGCAATTTTTTGTAAATTATCTGCAATATTATCAAAATTATCAGCTTTAGTTTTCTTAATTAAATTGCTTTTATTTATATGCTCAGTAAGCTTTTCAGCCTGATTTTCTATTTCTTCATTTCTATGATTATACGCATGGCTAACAGATAAAAGCGTTTCTGTCCAACTTAATCTTCCATGTGCATTTTTTGGAGGAAAATAAGTGCCTCCATAAAATGGTTTTAGTTGTGGTGTTAGAAAAACATTTAATGGCCAACCACCACTACCCGTCATAGCTTGCACTGCATCCATATATATATGATCTAAATCGGGTCTTTCTTCTCTATCAATTTTAATATTGATAAAGTGATCGTTCATAATTTTTGCAGTTTCTTCAACTTCAAAACTTTCTCTTTCCATTACATGACACCAATGACATGATGAATATCCTATGCTTACTAAAATTGGCTTATTAGATTGTAGTGATAATTGCAAAGCTTCTTCTCCCCATTGATACCAATCTACAGGGTTATTTGCATGTTGTAATAAGTATGGAGATAAAGAGTTTTTAAGACGATTACTAAATTGCATGCAGCAATTTAAGTTTTATACTGAAAATTAAATGAATATTTATTCGATAATTTGAAAATTAGCGACTGGCCCCACTATTAAAAGACATTTTTGCTTCTATATTTTGTTTGTATTGTTTTACAGCTCTGCCAATACATTCAGATAATTCTTTTTGCCCTGTTTCACTATTTAAATAATCTTCTTCTTCTGGGTTACTCATAAAACCAAGCTCTACTAATATAGCTGGCATTGCTACTGCTTGTAAAACCCAAATACCTACTGCATTTCTTTGTTTTGCATCTCTATTTACTCTTCCTATTTTAGTAAATTCATCTTGAACAGAGTAAGCTAAATTTCTACTTCTTTCTGTATACTGTTGCATACGTAAAGAAATTGCTGTAGCTTGTTCTGGATCGTAAAAATTTTTTTCTTCTGGGGTTAAACTGCTATCCTCTAAAAACTCTTCATTATCTCTTAATGCTTTTTCTTTGTCGTCATTTTTATTTATTCCCCATATATAAGTTTCAGTTCCCTTGGCAGAACTTGCAATTCTATATGTTCTGTACTGTGGTACTTCTTTAGTTCTTACTTTTTTGCCCTTTTTATACTTTACAGTTTTAGTGCCAATATATTCTCTACGCCTTGATGGGGCTGCATCGTTACAATGTATTGATATAAACAAATCTCCTTTAGCTGCATTTGCTTTTTCGGCCTTTACTCTTACATGATCGTAAATGTCTATAGTTCTCGTCATGTAAACTTCAACTTCTGGCATTTGCCTTTTTATTTCTGCTTCTAATTTTAAAGCAACCGATAATGAAATATCTTTTTCGTAAGAATATTTTCCAGATGCTCCATAATCTGCACCACCATGGCCTGCATCAATAACAATTCTTCTTACTCCTAATTTTTGAACTGTAGGGGGAATATTTTTTTTATTACCAATTGTAGCAATACAAGTAATTGAAATAATTATAAACGATAATAATATTTTAGTAGGGTTATTCATTATAAAAGTTAAAGTAGAATTTTTAAAACTACTGTAAACAAGTTGACTATATTTTTGTAACACATTTAAACTAAAGTGCAAACACATAACGTAAAATATACATACTGTATTATAACTATAAGTTTTTTTGTATTGTTGATGTTGCAAGTAACATTTTCTTTTTCACAAAAAAGAGTTGTTGAAAAATCCTTAACAAAACCTTTACAACCTGTACTAATAGTTGATACCTCTAAAAATAAAATATTATTAAATAAAGAATTTGAAAAAAATATAGAAAATTCAGATTCCACTTCAAAAAAAATATTAAAAAATACAATTGATACTTTAGTTATTTCTCAAGACTCTTTAGATGCACCAGTTAAATATGTTGCAAGAGATTCTGGAGTATTATTTATTTCTAGTAAAGAGTTTTATTTATATGGCAAAACAAGTGTTAGTCAAAAAGAAATTATTTTAGATGCTGCTGTAATAAAATATGATGGAGCTAATCAATCAATTCTTGCTTATGGTGCATCTGATAGTACTGCTGAACTTGCAAATAAAACAAAAATGCAAGACGGTCAAAATACCACTCTAAGCGATACCATTTCTTTTAATTTAAAAACACAAAAAGGAAGAACAGTAAATTCTTTTTACAACGAAGGAGAATTATTTGTTAATGCACAAGTATTAAAAAAAATTGATAAAGATATTTTTTATGGATTTAAAGGAAGATTTACAACTTGCAATTTAGATGTACCACATTTTGCTTTTAGAACACGAAAACTAAAAATGATTACTAATAAAATTGCAATTAGTGGACCCACTTCTCCAGAATTTGAAGGAGTGCCTATGCCCATTGGAATTCCTTTTGGAATTTATCCATTAAATAGAGGCAGACATTCAGGCATTATTGCTCCTCAATTTGTAACAACTGAAGACTTTGGAATTGGACTACAAGGCTTGGGTTTTTATAAAGTTATTAACGACAATTTTGATGTATTAATTAAATCTGATTTATATTCTTATGGTGGATGGAGTGTAAATATTTCTCCAAAATATATTGTTCGTTATAAGTATAGTGGTGGATTAAATTTAACCTATCAAAATGCAAAAATTTTAAACAGAAATGTTGGTATAAAAGAAGAATTTAATAGTACTAAAACTTTTAATGTAAGTTGGAATCACTCGAGAGATAATAGAGCCAGACCTGGAACAAGTTTTAGTGCTAATGTAAATTTTGGAAGTACCAGATTTAATCAAACTTTTATAGGCAACCCTTTAATTAATTTTAATAATCGAATTAACTCGAACATTAGTTACTCAAAAGATTTTAAGGGTAAAGCTAACATCAGTTTAAATGCTAGTCACGATCAAAATGCAACCAATAGATCTATTAATTTGCAACTTCCCGCTTTAGGTATAAACGTTGTTACTTTTTATCCTTTTCAAAAGAAAGAAAAAATTGGTAAAGCAAAATGGTTTGAAAGTATTGGAATTGGTTATGGTGGCAATTTTAATAACGCCATTGGATTTTTTGATTCAGCCATCAGTATAAAACATATTTTAGATACTATGCAATGGACAGCCACTCATAATATTCCAATTACATTAGCATTGCCACCAATGGGTGCTATAACCATTGCTCCATATGTTTCTTATAGCGAATCTTGGTACGACAGAAGTTATTCAAGAGTGTGGAATGAAAGTTCTAAAAAAATAGATTCAAGCATTCACAAAGGTTTTATTAGAACTCCAAGAACAAGTTTTGGCTTATCGTTAAGTACAAGAATTTTTGGAACTTATTTATTTAAAAAATCAAATAATATAAAAGCCATAAGGCATGAGATGAGACCTACAATTGGTTTTAGTTATACGCCAAATTTAGAATCCTTAAATAATTATACTTTACAAATAGATTCTAATAAAAATACTGTACGTGTATCTAAACTTACTGGTCAAATTGTATTTACAGAAATATCGAGTGGAAGCATAAATTTTGGTTTAGATAATTTAATTGAAATGAAAGTGAAAGATAAAAAAGATACTGCTACAAATGCCACAAAAAAAATAAGATTAATTGATGTTTTAAATATTTCAAGTTCGTACAATTTAGCTGCCGATAGTTTTGCTTTGCAACCTTTTTCTATTCGGTTAGGTACAAATCTTTTTGAAAAAATAAATATTTCTGCAAGCACTACTTTAGACCCATACGAAATTGACAATAGAGGTTATAGAATAAATAAATTAATGTGGAGCAGAGATAAATTTAATTTGGGTAGAATTACTAATGGCAACTTAGCAATAAGTACTCAGTTTAAAAGTAAACCAAAAGATGAAAAAAAGGTTAATAATACTAAACTACCTAACGATCCATTTTTAACCATAGATGAACAACAAAGACAATTAGAATATACAAGAAGCAACCCTGCAGAATTTACAGATTTTAATATTCCTTGGAACGTGAATTTATCTTATTCATTAAATTTTATTAATCAACCTAAAGCAGATTATTCTGGTTTCGAAACCAAAACTTTTAGTAGTTTAAATTTTACTGGCGATTTTAATTTAACTCCAAAATGGAAAATGGGAGGTACAGGTTATTACGATTTTACAACAAATCAATTACAGCAATTAAGTTTTTTTATATCTAGAGAAATGCATTGTTGGCAAATGAGTATTAATGTAACGCCTGTAAATATTTGGCGTTCGTTTAGTATAACCATAAGCCCTAAAAGTGGCATACTAAGAGATCTTAGAATTAATAGAACCAGACAATTTAGTAACCAATAAATTCTTATTATTACATTTTAAATTTTTACCTTCAATACTATTTTATGAAAAAAATTACACTTGCTTTTATTTTATTTTTTTTAGTTTTTAATGGAGTTAATGCACAAATAATTAACCCTGCAAATCGTGCAAAAAAAGCTATGAAACTTACAAAACAAACTAAGCTTTCAATGAATTCTAAATCTGAAGTTTCTGGTATGGATATGTCTCAAAGATCAGATCAAAATATTAAATCTACAATTGAAATTTCAATACCATCGCCACAAGAAGTAATGGTAGAAATGAAATTTACTGCAGTAAAAAATGAATCTGAAGCAATGGGCCAAGAGATGAGTTTCGATTCTGAAAACCCAGATGATGGCAATCCTGAAATCGGTAGTATGGTAAAAAAAATGATCAAGAATATCAATAAAATAAAACTAGACTCAAATGGAGTTGTATTGGATTTTAGTTCAACAGAAAATATCGATTTTCGTAAAAATCAAAAAAAATCAGAACTGCAATTTGAAAAAGGAAAAATATTTATGCTCTATTTAAATATTCAAAAACCAATAAATATTGGTGATAAATGGAGAGATACAATTAATACCAAAGAATCTAATATTATAAATGAATATACTTATACCAGTTTTGATAATGGAATGGCAACAATTGATCAAATTTCATCTATAAAATTAGAGCAAAAAATGGAACAAATGGGTATGGTAATGTTTAGTAGTTTAGAAGGAAAGATTGTATCTACACTTATTGTTGATATAAATACATTAATTATAAAAAAAACAAATTCAACTACGCTACTTTCAGGAACTTTAAATGTAGATGGTAAAAAAATTCCAAATTCAACTTATTCAACAATAATAGACATTATAGAATAAACTGTTTAATAACTAACCCACCTGTTTGTTTTATAATAATGTAAGTTTAATTAAAATGAACATTATATGTCAACAAGTTTTATCAATAAAAAAGAGATAATAAAAGGTGAAATAATAAATGCTTCTGATATTAGAGAAGGAATTTTTGAATTAATAAAATCAGAATTTCCAAATTTTGAAAAAACAGATTTTATTTCTATTGATGAATTAAATCAGTATAGAAGAATTTATTTAACAAACTTAATTCAGCAAGAAAAAGGAGAAATTGCACTTATTGATAAAGTGGTAATTGATGCTATAAAAAATAATTCAATTCTTTCTGAAAATATTCAAGATGAAAAAACAGAAGTTGCTACTTTCGGACAATTATTATCTGATAAAATAGCAACTTTTGGTGGTAGTTGGACCTTTATAATTTGCTTCTTTTCTTTTATTGTTATTTGGATGGTAGTGAACATTATTTTGCTTACAAATAAAGCTTACGATCCTTATCCATTTATTTTATTAAATTTAATTTTATCTTGTTTAGCTGCTATACAAGCTCCTATTATTATGATGAGCCAAAATAGACAAGATCAAAAAGATAGAAAGAGATCGGAACATGATTATAAAATAAATTTAAAAGCTGAATTAGAAATAAAATTATTAAGCGAAAAAATTGATCATTTGTTAGTGAATCAAAATAAAAAATTATTAGAAATTCAAGAAGTTCAAATAGATTATTTAGAAGATTTATTAAAAAAGATGCTCGAAAAAAAATAATAAATTTTATTGCAATTGAATATTAATTCATGCCATTACCTCAACGATATATTGCACACTTCGATTTAGATTCTTTTTTTGTAAGTGTAGAAATGATCAATAATCCTGAACTTTTAGGCAAAGCTGTAATAGTTGGTGGTTCAAAAGATAGAGGTGTTGTAACTACATGCAGTTACGAAGCCAGAAAATTTGGTGTACACAGTGCCATGCCAATGAAACAAGCTTTGCAGCTTTGTCCACATGCAATTTTAGTACAAGGCACAAGAGGAATGTATAGTAAATATTCTCGTTGGGTTACTGAAATTATAGCATTAAAAGCACCTTTATTTGAGAAAGCAAGTATCGATGAATTTTATATTGACTTAACAGGAATGGATAAATATTTTGATGTGTTAGAATGGACTAAAGATTTAAGAA
>JANOVK010000245.1:0-5168 GCA_031417315.1 Chitinophagaceae bacterium
ATTAAATAATCAATCATGTCTCCATTGGTAGCATGAACATTAATTAAACCGCCATGTTTTTTTACTTCTTGCATTAAACCAATCATCTGTCTATCATCAATCATTAACGCACCTTTATATGCCATAAAAGTTTTGAAAGAAGTGATGCCTTCTTTTTCAATAAAATGTTGAATTTCTTTTTTTGTTTCTTCATTAAAATCAGTAACAGCCATATGAAAAGAATAATCTCCAACACAATTATTATCACTCCTTCCTTTCCATTCTTGTAATGCAGATTGTAAACTTTTACCTTGAGTTTGTAAAACAAAATCTATAACAGTTGTTGTTCCTCCAAACAAAGCAGCTCTGGTTCCTGTTTCATAATTATCGCTACTAAAAGTTCCCATAAAAGGCATATCCAAATGCACATGAGGATCAACACCACCAGGCATTACAAGCATTCCAGTTGCATCAATGATTTCATCTGCTTGAACATTTAAATTTTTTCCTATTGATACTATTATTTCTCCATCAATAAAAATATCTGCAATACTATCTGATGATGCAGTTATGACTCTTCCATTTTTTATTAAGATGCTCATGTTAGTTATTTTGAATTTTGAATGATAAATTTTAAATTCAATATTAATAATTATTTTTTATAGCCAATTCTTTCTCTGTTTTCCCAAGATGTTTGATTTACTTTTTCATCTAATAAATTTTCAATTGCATCATAAATACCAGCAAACTGAACATCGTGTTCATCAATTCTTCCTCGAAGTTCTTTAATTAATTCTATTAACTCATTGTTCTTTTTTGCTAATTTTCTTAAAGCAATAAATGCCCTTATAATTGCAATATTCATTTTTCTTGCTTTCTCACTTTTCAAAATACTTGCTAACATTGCAACTCCATGTTCAGTAAAAGCATATGGCAAATATTTTCCTGTTCTATTTTTTGGAAAATCCATCATCACAATTTGTGATGATGAAAGTTCTTCCCATTCTTTAGAGGTAATTCTAAACATAAAATCTTTAGGAAAGTTTTCAAGGTTTCTTTTTACGGCTTGATTGAAAATTCTAGTTTCTACTTCATACAACTCAGCAAGATCAAAGTCGAGCATAACTTTTTCTTCTCTAATGTCATAAATTTTGTTATGTATAATTTGCAGTTGCATTAATATCTATTTCCTTTTCATTAATAAATAATAAACAAAACCACTCACAGCAAATCCTACAAACCATGCATAATGATATAAATTAGAAATCCAAGCAGGAAAAGCTTCACTCGAAATTAATTTTACAGTTAATAAAAATCCTGGAATATTTGGAATAATTCCAAACAATAATGCAATAATGGCTTTGTAATTAAATCCTTTGTTGAATGTATATATTCCTTGATGAGAATATAAGTCATCAACAATTAATTGTTGTTTTCTGATGAAATAATAATCTGCAATCATGATTCCTCCAACTGGCCCTAATAAACTTGAATAAGCAATGAGCCAGGTGAAAATATATCCAGTAGGATCAGCAATTAATTTCCATGGAAAAATAAGAATCCCAATTACTCCAGTAATATATCCACCCATCCTAAAGTTAATTTTTTGAGGAGCAAGGTTTGAAAAATCATTGGCAGGACTAACAATATTTGCAGCAATATTTGTTGCTAAGGTTGAGATGGCAACAGCAATCATAGCAATGCTTACAAGGAATTTATTTGAAAATTTTCCTGCAAGAATAACAGGATCCCAAATTGTTTCTCCATAAATGATAAAAGTTGCAGAAGTTACCACTACCCCTATAAAAGCAAACAAAGTCATGGATGGAGGAAGACCAATAATTTGTCCATTAATTTGTGCTTTTTGTGATTTTGCATAACGAGTAAAATCTGGAATATTTAAAGATAAAGTTGCCCAAAAACCAACCATACCTGTTAATGCAGGAAAGAAATAATTCCAAAATTCAGATGAGTTTTGAAATTTAGAAGGTTGATTTAAAATTGGACCAATTCCATGTGCTGCACTAATTGCCCAAAATAATAAAGCTAGGGCAGCAACTGGTAAAAAAATTGCTTTAAAAACTAATAATTTTTTGATGCTTTCAACTCCTAAATAAACCACAAACATATTCAATAACCAGAACAGAAAAAAACAAATTGCTGGTCCTGTTTGTAGACCAAAAGAATCAGGAAATATTTGAGGTAAAGTTGCTAAAGAAGGAATCCACATTTTCATCATTTGATAAATTGCAAAACCTCCAATCCATGTTTGAATACCAAACCAACCACAAGCTACAATAGCTCTTAATAATGCAGGAATATTTGCACCAATTGTTCCAAAACTTGCTCTTGCAAAAACAGGAAATGGAATGCCATATTTTGCACCTGCATGTCCATTAAGTAACATTGGAATTAAAACAATTGTATTGCCTATGAATATTGTTAAAATAGCTTGCCACCAATTCATTCCACCTTCAATTAGTGAACTTGCAAGCATGTAAGTTGGAATACACAAACTCATGCTCACCCAAAGTGCAGCATAATTCCATGTTCCCCAAGTTCTTTTTTCTTGTGGAATGGCAGCTAAATCTTCGTTAATTAAAGAATTCATAGTTATGAATTATGAGTTATGAATTTGTTGCTTCGTCTGCAATTTTCAATGCTTCACTAATGATTGCTAGGCCTTCATTAATTTGTTCTTTTGTAATACATAAAGGTGGAGCAATAAAAATATAATTCCATCTCACAAAAGTGTACATGCCCAATTCTTTAATTTTAGCAGCAACTTTATTCATCACAACCATTTCATCAGGCTTTGCATTAAAAGGAGCCATGGGTTCTTTTGTTGTTCTATTTTTTACCACTTCAATACAACCTAATAAACCAGTATTTCTAAATTCTCCAATGCTTGGATGTTTGGTTTTTAATTGTTCTACTTGTTGTTCAACATATTTTCCCATTGCTCTTGCATTCTCAATTAAATTATCATCTTCATAAATCTTTAATGTTTCTAAAGCTGCTGCACAACAAACAGGATGAGCAGAATAAGTTAAGCCTAAAGACAATACTGTATCATCAAACTTAGCAGCAATTTTATCTGCAACCATTAAACATCCAAAAGGTAAATAACCACAGGTTAAACCTTTTGCCATGCAAATCATATCTGGAATAATATCATGATTTTGGAATCCAAACCATTGACCAGTTCTTCCAAATCCACTCATCACTTCATCCATAATTAATAAGATGCCATGCTTATTGCAAATCTCTCTAACTACTTTTAAATATCCTTTTGGATATTGCAAACAACCAGATGAACCAGACTCTCCTTCAAGAATGATTGCAGCAATATTATTAGCAGATTCATAAGCAATAATTCTCTCTAAACTTGCTACAGATTCTTTCAATAAATTTTCTTCTCCATACTCCCAACGATATAAAATGGGTAAATCGAAATGTACAAAATTGGGTGCTTGTTGATTATCTACAGGTAATTTACGAGGATCGCCACTAGCCGACATTGCACCAATTGATGAACCATGATAAGATTGATATCGTGATAAAATTTTATGACGACCAGTATACAAACGTGCTAACTTAATAGCATTTTCCATGCTGGTTGCACCACATAAAGTGAAGAACGCTTTGTTTAAATCTCCAGGACAAATTTCTGCAAGTTTTTTACCTAAATCTCCACGAGCTTTTGTAACACAACTTGGTGTAACGTAAGCTACTTCTTGCATTTGTTTTACTACTGCATCTGTGATTCTTTGATTACCATGACCAATATTTACATTCATTAATCCACTACTGAAGTCAATGATTTTATTGCCATCGTAATCGTATAAATAAACTCCTTCTGCTCTTTCAATAGCAATTGGGTTTGTACCTTTTTGTTTGCTCCACGAAAACAAAGTATAATCTAAATTATCTTGAATAATTTGTTTTGTTTGAGACAAGGTTTCTGTATTCATTTTTTTTATTTTTTTCAATTCATCATTTATAATTCATCATTTATAATTCAACATTCATAATTACTCATTCATCTGGTCTAAATCCAATTCTTTTTCTTGGTTCTCTTGCTGGATTAAGTAATTGTTTTAATGCATCGAAAATTAATGCAATATCTTTTTTGTTTGTCTTTACATCTTTTTCCATTTGTTCCAATTTCAATAAAATATCTTTATTGGTTAAAAGTATTTCTTTCATTTTTGTAAATACTCTTATAATTTGTATGTGAACTTGAATTGCAATAGCACTATTTAAAACGCCTGAAAGCATTGATACGCCTTGTTCTGTAAAGGCATAAGGAAGTTTCCTTGTTCCTCCCCAACTTGATGTACCAATTTGGCATATCAAGTTTTCAAATTCATTTTTCGTTAATTGAAACATAAAATCTTTTGGAAATCTTTCAATATTTCGTTGAATTTGTCTGTTAAATTGGCTAGTAATTGTACCATACATCTCTGCCAAGTCTTTATCAAGCTTTACTTTTTGTCCACGAATAAAATAAATTTTATTGATCACAATTTCGTCTGCAAGTATTGATTTTAGTAGCTTTTGTGGATTTTCCATAAAATATATTTTTACATAATCTTGAAGTTGCAATTTGAGACTTCAAGATTATTGCTTAATAGCGTTACTAAAGTACAAGTGTGCGATGCAACTAAAGTTGAATAGAATTACATAAGTTGGTTACATCACAATTAAAAAAGTTATTGAACATTCATTCAACATTCATCATTCATAATTATTTATGACATCCAATTAACTCCAGCTTCAGGATTCCATTTAGTGGTTGATTTTTTTAATTTAGTCCAAAATTCAATCGAACTTTTTCCTGTTATATCTCCCACACCAAATTTACTTTCATTCCATCCTCCAAAACTAAAAGGCTCTCTAGGTACAGGAACACCAACATTTACACCAATCATTCCAGCACTTGCTCTATCAATAATGTAACGAGCCATTGCTCCATTTTGTGTAAATACAGAAGCTGCATTTCCATAAGGATTTGCATTTTCAATAGCTAATGCTTCATCAACTGTATTCGTTCTCATTATAGAAATTACTGGTCCAAAAATTTCTTCTGTAGCAACACTCATTTCAGGAGTAACATAATCAATAACTGTTGGTCCAACATAAGTGCCATTTTCTTTTCCTGCAACTTTTGTATTACGACCATCAAC
>JANOVK010000246.1:0-1642 GCA_031417315.1 Chitinophagaceae bacterium
TTATTTTTTGGTAATGATTATTATATGGGGGTTTATTTTAGTTGTTGACACAAAAAAACTGCATAGTAAACTTTCTTTTAATATAATAGAAAAAGACATAAATCAAATCGGTACTGTTTTTAGTATACAATCAGATAACATGTTTTTGATTAAACTATTTGAAGATAAAAATCAAATTCAAAAATTTGACTTGGTTAAATTCAAATATAAATCTGAAGGGAACTTTAATACTATTAATCAGGGATTTGTGTTTGACACTTACAAACTTAATTCGGAGAAGTGGTCAAAAATTTTATGTTTTGATTCTATAAAAGATAACTCAAAATATGAGAAAAATATTGTTTATAAAGTAGCTTCTCAAGTATTAAAAATCAATAACTTACCTATTAATATAGAAAAATTTGTTGGGGTGGTTACTGAAGGAAGCAAAATAGGCATTATAAAGTTTGAGTATTCGAAAAAAACAAATGATATCCAAGAAGGTGATTTAGTTGAACTCTTTACACAAAATAAAAGAGTTTTTTATCAAATAATAGGAGGATTCACAAATAATGAAATTTTAGAAAATAAAAATGAAATGGGTTTTATTATTGGGGAAGCAATTCAATTGGGAATTTGGGATAATAATAATTTATCATTTGAGAAATTTGGTTGGATTCCCGAAATAAATACTCCTTTATTTTTAGCTAATACGAATGACATAGAGGTAAAAGATTTTGATTTGCCAGAATTTAAACTTGGGGTGATACCAAATACAAATTTACCATCAATTATAAATTTAGATGAAGCAGTTAGCCATCATACCGCTCTACTAGGAATTACAGGTTCTGGTAAATCTTTTTTGTCTAGAGAGATAATAAAAGAATTAATAAAAAACACAAATGTCATCTGTATTGATTTTACTGGAGAATATAAATCATATTTGAATGCACTCAATCCAAAAGATTTAATTATAAAAGAAGGAGTTGAAACGATTGAAAAAATGATGGCGGAAAAAGAAAGTAAAGGAAAAAAAGAAGTCTTAGAATTAAAAACTAAAATTCAGGAAAAACTGAATACATATGTTGAAGAGTTTATTAAATCTGAAAATAATCTATCTCTTTTTGAAATTCCAGACTTATCCAATACATCATTTATAATTGAATTCACTCAGTTTTTCATTGAAAGTGTATTTAAATATGCTAAAAATAATCCCGGAACAAAAATATGTTTAGTATTAGAAGAAGCTCACACTATTGTCCCAGAAACAAATTTTTTAGGGGACTTGGGAGACTACGGAAGTACAAAAGCTTTAGTTAATAAAATGTCACAGATTGCTTTACAAGGCAGAAAGTATGGTGTAGGATTACTTGTTATTGCACAAAGGACAGCAAACGTGTCAAAGACAGTTTTGACTCAATGCAATACTATTATTTGTTTTCAAGCTTTTGACGAAACTAGCTTTACCTTTTTGGGAAATTATATTGGTAAGGACTTAGTTCAAACTTTACCTAATTTAAAAAAATACCATGCAATTGTAACTGGAAAAGCTATAAAATCAAACATTCCTATGATAATTGATTTAGAGAGAAAAGAAAAGTAAGGCTTTATAATTATATATTTTTAAAAATATTAACCAAATTACTGACCAAATGCAAAAAAT
>JANOVK010000247.1:0-11047 GCA_031417315.1 Chitinophagaceae bacterium
AGATCCAACTATTTTAATAAATTTATATTCTGCATGAGTTTCAAATGTTGGCCCTGTAACTGCAGTATAAACACCTTGGTGTAATTTAATTTTATGTTGCACCCCAATTGCCATTGCTTTTGCAATTAAATCTTTACAATAAGGTTCACTCATATCAGGAAATCTAGTTCCCAATTCTTCAATATTTTTTCCAATTAAAGGATTTGTTGTAAAAAAACTAATATGATCGTTAATTACCATTAAATCTCCAACTTTATAATTAGAATTTACACCACCAGCAGCGTTGGATAATAGCAAAGTTTCAACTCCCAAAAGTTTCATAACTCTTACAGGAAAAACAACATCTTCGGCAGAATATCCTTCATAAAAATGAAATCTTCCACTCATGCAAATCACATTTGTTCCACCTAATTTTCCAAACAACAATTTACCTCCATGTCCCTTAACACTACTTGCATGAAAATGTGGAATATCTGTATAAGAAATTGATTCTTCAACTTCAATTACTTCAGATAAATTTCCCAAACCGCTTCCTAAAACAATTCCTATTTTAGCATTTGTTTTTACACGATTTTTTAAATAGTTTACCGTTTCGTTCAACTTACTCATTATGTCATTCATAATTAAAAATTAGTTTGTAAAAATAACGCCTACACACATTATTAACAATAAAATGTTAGTAAGTTGTAATTCAAAGCTATAATTAAGTAACTCGATTGCTTAAATAGTTAATATAACTCAATCAAAACCTAAGTTTGCAATATGTTAAATGTTTTAAGCATAGCTCCCTATAGATTTTTACCAGCAAAAATTGGTGGTCAAAAATGTATTGCTTTTGGATACGAATTTCTATCGAAACATTTAAATATTACCTGTATTACAACTAAAAATAATAATGCAAAAAATACAAATTATGAGGTATTAAATATTTTAAGTGATAGCAAGTTTAGGTATGTAAATATTTTTTATTTTTTTAGAATTAGAAAAATTATTGCTGATAAAAAAATTACACATGTAATAATCGAACACCCCTATTTTGGATGGCTAGCCATTTTATTAAAATGGTTTTGTGGAATTAAAATAATAGTTCGTTCTCATAATATCGAATCTATTCGTTTTAAAAGTATAAATAAATGGTGGTGGAAATGGCTTTGGCAATACGAAAAAATGGTTCACCAAAAAGCCGACTTAAGTTTATTTATTACCGAAGAAGATAAGCAATTTGCACTAAACAATTTTAAGCTTAGTGAATCGAAAACTGAAATATTTACTTTTGGAATAGTACAAACTAATACACCAACTATTGAAGCTGTTAGCAATGCAAAAAATATTATAAAAAATAATAATCAAATATATGATTCTGAAATTATTATATTTTTTAATGGAAGTTTAAGTTACAATCCAAATTTAAAAGCTTTGAACATTATTTTAACCCATATTAATCCAATACTTTACTCAAATTCAAACTTTAAATATAAAATAATTATTAGTGGAAATGATTTACCAATGAGCTATAATAATCTCGAAAATTATAAAAGTAAAAACATAATTTTTACAGGATTTATTAATGATATTTCTACTTATTATTTGGCTGCTGATATTTTTATTAATCCTGTTAATGATGGGGGTGGAATTAAAACTAAAATTGTAGAAGCCTTAGGATATAACAATTCGTTGGTTACTACAAAAAGTGGAGCTAGCGGAATTCCAATTTCTATAACAAAAAATAAAATGATTGTAGTTGATGATGATGATTGGGTTGCTTTTGCAAATGCAATTCAAAATATAGATACAAATCAAAATATCTCTGAAGCATTTTATAGTCATTTTTATTGGGGAAATATTGCAGAAAAAGGTGCAAGAAGAATTCAAAATATTTAAAATTATTGCTCAACTTTTAGTTTATCTCCTTACATTTGCAACCTTAATAAAAAAAAGTACGGCAAAATCCGTACAGCCTAAACATAAAAATCATGAAAAAAGGTATTCATCCAGAAAATTATCGTTTCGTAATATTTAAAGATATGAGTAACGGAACAATGTTTTTAAGTAAATCAACAGCATACTCTAAAGAAACAGCAACTTGGGAAGATGGCAAAGATTATCCAATAATTAAATTGGAGATTTCAAACACATCTCATCCATTTTATACAGGAAAAAATGTTTTAGTAGATACTGCAGGACGTATTGATAAATTTAAAAAACGTTACGCAAAAAAAGACTAGTAGAATTTTCTATACTTATTTAATCCCGCTTTTTGCGGGATTTTTTATTAAATAACATTTTATACATTTACAAAAAGAAAACAATGCAGTTAGATATTTTGGCATTTGGAGTTCACCCAGATGATGTTGAATTAGGTTGTGCAGGCACAATTATGGCTGCAATTGAGGAGGGCAAAAAAGTGGGTATTATTGATTTAACTCAAGGCGAATTAGGCACCAGAGGCACAATTGAAACAAGAAAATCTGAAGCTGATAATGCAGCAAAAATTATGGGGGTTGCTATTAGAGAGAATTTAAAAATGGCTGATGGCTTTTTTGTAAATGATGAAACACATCAAAGAAAAATAATTTCAATTATAAGAAAATATCAACCACAAATAATTTTATGTAATGCCCCAAACGACAGGCATCCAGACCATGGAAGAAGTTCTAAATTAGTTTCAGACGCTGCATTTTTAAGTGGATTAAGAAAAGTTGAAACTATTGATGATAATGGAAATCCGCAAGAACAACATCGGCCCTCATATGTTTTTCACTATATTCAAGATCAATATTTACATCCAAATTTTTTAATAGATATTTCTAAATTTCAGGATAGAAAAATAGATGCAATTTTAGCGTACTCAACTCAATTTTTTAATACCTCATCGCAAGAACCTCAAACTTATATATCCTCTCCAAAATTTATTGAAACGGTTAAAGCTAGAGCTATGATTTTTGGTAAACGAATTGGAGTAGAATATGCAGAAGGATTTATATCAGAAAAATTTATTGGAATAAAAAATTTCGACTCATTAATTTGCAACGAAACTTAAGAAGATTATAAACGATATTTGCATAAATCTTACATATATGAAAAAAATAATAATATTATCAGTCGTGTTGTACTTATTTGTTGGATGTCATAAAAATGCCATTACAGGTAGAAATCAGTTGAGTTTGGTTTCAGAAAATGACGCTCAAGCAATGGCTTTAGCACAGTATTCAAAATTTTTATCAACAAATAAAGTGCTACTTCCATCTTCAAATTCAAATGCAGAAATGGTTAAACGCTGTGGTACAAGATTAATTACTGCTATTACACAATATTATAATCAAAATAATTTAGGTAGTGAATTAGCAGGATATAATTGGGAAGTAAATTTAGTAGAAGATGAAAATATTAATGCATGGTGTATGCCTGGTGGAAAAATTGTTGTGTACACTGGAATTTTAAAAGTTACTCAAAATGAAACTGCATTAGGAATTGTGATGGGACATGAAATTGCACATGCATTAACTAGACATGGAAGTGAAAGAATGAGCCAAGGATTATTGCAACAATTAGGAGGTGTAGCACTTTCAGTTGCTGTTCAATCAAAACCTCAAGAAACACAAAGTTTATTTTTGACAGCATATGGTATTGGTAGCAATTTTGGACTTATATTACCATTTGGAAGAAAACAAGAATTAGAAGCAGATAGATATGGATTAATGTTTGCTGCTTTAGCAGGTTACGACCCAAGAGAATCAATACCTTTTTGGCAAAGAATGTCAAAAGTTGGTGGATCAAAACCCCCAGAATTTTTAAGTACACACCCATCAGATGATAGAAGAATTGCAGACTTACAATCAATAATGGATGAAACAATTGCAAAATATTATAAACCCAAAAGATAATAGAAGTACAATATTCATTTTAATCGTTTTTTAACTTTATGACCTCAAGAATTTATTTTGATAATGCAGCCACAACATCTTTAGATACTGAAGTTTTAGAAGCCATGATGCCATACTTAACCAATAGTTTTGGCAACCCATCTTCAATTTATAGTTATGGTAGAGAAAGTAGATTAGCAATTGAAAATGCAAGAAAATCTGTTGCAAAAATTTTAAATGCACATCCTGCCGAAATATTTTTTACAAGTGGTGGAACTGAAAGCAGTAATACTGCTATTTGTGCAGCAGTAAAAGATTTAGGATGCAAACATATTATTACTTCAACCATCGAACATCATGCAACATTGCATACTGTTGAGAGTTTACATCATTCTGGCGATGTTACTTTAACTTATTTAAATGTGTTACCAAATGGACATATTGATTTATCAGATTTAGAAAATATAATTTCAAATTCAAAAGATAAATGTTTGGTTACTTTAATGCATGCTAATAATGAAATTGGAACCATTTTAGACATTCATTTTGTTGGTAATATTTGCAAAAAATATAATGCAATTTTTCATAGTGATACGGTACAAACAGTTGGACATTTTCCATTCGATTTAAGAAATACTCCAGTTCACTTTGTTACAGCAGCTGGTCATAAATTTCATGGGCCTAAAGGTGTTGGAATTCTTTATATAAACGAAAATGTAAAAATAAAACCATTTATAAACGGAGGTTCTCAAGAAAGAAATATGAGAGCTGGTACAGAAAATTTATATGGTATTATCGGTTTTGGAAAGGCTTTAGAAATTGCAACAGAAAATTATAAAAAAGATAGTGACCACATAAAATCAATTAAGAATTATATGATGGAACAATTAAGCCAAAATATAATGGGAGTTAGTTTTAATGGAGACCCAATTGGTAATTGTTTATACACAGTTTTGAGTGTTAGTTTTCCCAAAACTGAAAAAAGCGAAATGCTTTTATTTAATTTAGATATCAATCATATTTGTGCTAGCGGTGGCTCTGCTTGTGCAAGTGGGGCTAATGCTGGCAGTCATGTTATTAGTGCAATTAATAATAATTCCAATTTAGTTACTGTGAGATTTTCATTTAGTAAATATAATACCAATGAAGAAGTTGATTTAGTAGTTGAAAAATTAAAAGATATGATTTAAACTTAGTGTTTTTAATCGTGTACTTTTTTTGCAACAATTATCATTCTTGGAGATTTTTTTAAATCGTAACTATTCAAATTATAATCTCCAAAAACATTTTGAATTTGCATATTTTGTAAAGACAACATTTCATTAAAATCTCCTAAAGAAAATTTTGAAACTTTTTCAGTAGATAAATGTCTTGGCAATCCTATTTTATTATCGGCAACTTGAATTTGTTTTAAGAAATGAGTATCGGTATGCCATTTTGTTATAATAAAATTAAAGTCATCAATTTTCTTTTCTTGCAACTTAATAATAATTGATTCTTCGTAATACACATTCAAATAATCAATTACAAATATTCCATTTGTTTTTAAACTCTGTGTTATCGATTCAATTGCAGAATTATGTTCAGATTGCGTTTTAAAATAACCAAAGCTTGTAAAAAAGTTAAAAGCAAAATCGAAATAATTGCTCTTAAATAAATCCCTCATATCATGAGTAAAAAATTTGAGGTATTCAGTTTCGTATTGTTTTGCTTCTTTAATCGAATCTTCAGCCAAATCAATTCCAATAACATCAAAACCCATATCAGCAAGGGCTTTGCTATGCCTACCCTTTCCACAAGCAACATCTAAAATTTTACTTTTACTTTTTGGTTGTAAATAATTTATCAATTTATTAATAAACAAAATGGCTTCTTCTTCATCTCTATTACTATATAATAAATGATAATAAGGAGAATTAAACCAATTACTAAACCAATCTTTTGTTTCCATATTAATTTGCAAATTTAAGTCCTTACTTAAAACTTATTAATAATTAATAATAGGTAATTCGATTATTTGTGCATCTTATCATAAATTTATTACTTTAGATTGTGCAAAAAAATAACTACGAAAATTTTACTGACACTGAATTATTAGAAAAATATTATTCAACTAATACTATTGACTTAATTGGTATTTTATTACAACGTTATACTTTATTGCTATTTGGAACTTGCATGAAATATTTAAAAGATGAAACAAAATCGAAAGATGCAGTGCAACAAATATTTTTAAAAGTATTAAACGAATTACCAAAATATAAAGTTACTTTTTTTAAAAGTTGGATTTACATGATTGCTAAGAATCACTGTTTAATGTTACTAAGAAATAAAACTGAATTTAAATCACTTGAAAATTTTGAAATAGAGAATGATTTTGAACTGGATAAAGATGAATTAATTATTAAAGAACAAGATTTTGAATTTCTTGAATTATCGATAAAAGAATTAAACGTAGAACAACAAAATTGTATTCAACAATTTTATATTTTAAAAAAGAGTTATGCAGAAATTTCTAAAACAACTGGATATAATTTAATGCAAGTAAAAAGCCATATACAAAATGGAAAGCGTAATTTAAAAATTTTAATTACTCAAAAAAGAGAGCAATAAAATGAAGAGCAACTATAAAATAAACGAAGAACAATTATTGAAATATCTTAATGGTAGTTTAAATAATGATGAATTACATGAGTTTGAGAAAAAAATGGCTGATTCTACCTTATTAAATGATGCTGTTGAAGGTTTACAAACAATTAAAAACAAAACATCAATAGATCATTATGTTAGTGATTTAAATAAACAATTACATGAGTTTACTACATCTAAAAAAAGAAGAAGATTAAAAAATAAAAGTTCGATTAATTTTTGGATTATTGCATCCATTGTGCTTATTATTATCATTTGTATTATTGGATATTTTACACTTGATTTAACTTTTAAAACCAACTAAATGGAAATTCAATTAAGAGGATGGGAATTATCAGATTTAAATAATTTAGTTTCTTATGCAAATAATATAAATATTGCTAAAAACTTAACTGATCAATTTCCTCATCCATATACTATGGAGGCAGGTAAAAAATTTATCGACCAAGCCTCACTTGCAAACCCTATCCATATTTTTGCAATTACATTAAACAATGAAGCTATTGGTGGTATTGGCATTCATCCAAAAGAAGACATTTCTAAAAAAAATGCAGAATTAGGTTATTGGCTGGCTGAACCATTTTGGGGAAAAGGAATTTTATCTCAAACTATTCCTAAAATGGTAGCATATACATTTGCAAATTTTGATATTAATAGAATTTATGCAAGACCATTTGGTAGCAATATTGCATCCCAAAAAGTATTAGAAAAAAATGGTTTTATTTTAGAAACTAGTTTTAAAAATACATTTTTTAAAAATGGAAAATTTGAAGATGAATTGATTTATGCAATTAGAAAACCATCGTAAATAATTACCATCCTAAAACCCATGCAAAAATTAATGGTGCTACAATTGTTGCATCGCTTTCTACAATAAACTTTGGTGTATTAATATCCAATTTCCCCCATGTAATTTTCTCATTTGGCACTGCCCCACTATAACTTCCATAAGAAGTTGTACTATCACTAATTTGGCAAAAATAACTCCAAAACGGAACATCATGCCATTCTAAATCTTGATACATCATTGGCACCACACAAATGGGAAAATCTCCTGCAATTCCACCACCAATCTGAAAAAAACCAACTCCTTTTCCACCACTATTATTTCTATACCATTCGGTTAACCAAACCATATATTCAATTCCATTTTTTACTGTAGATGCTTTTAATTCTCCTTTAACTACATAACTAGCAAAAATATTTCCTGTGGTACTGTCTTCCCAACCTGGACAAACAATTGGTATATTTTTCTCTGCAGCAGCAACTATCCAACTATTTTTTGGATCTATTTCATAATACTGTTTTAATTCTCCACTTAATACAGTTCTATACAAAAACTCATGAGGAAAATATCGTTCTCCATTTGCTTCAGCATCTTTCCATTGTTTAACTAAATGTTTCTGTAAACGACGAAACGCTTCTTCCTCTGGAATACAAGTATCGGTAACACGATTATAGTGATTTTCTAATAAATCCCACTCATCTTGTGGCGTTAAATCTCTATAATTTGGCACTCTTTTATAATGAGAATGTGCCACTAAATTCATTACATCTTCTTCTAAATTAGCACCAGTACAACTAATAATATCTACTTTTCCTTGACGGATCATTTCAGCAAAAGAAATTCCCAATTCAGCAGTACTCATGGCTCCAGCAAGTGTTACCATCATTTTTCCTCCTTCAGTTAAGTGAGTTTCGTATCCTTTTGCAGCATCTACTAATGCTGCAGCATTAAAATGTCGATAATGATGTTGTATAAACTGAGAAACAGGGCCTTTTTGCATTTTTAATAATTTAAACAGCAAATGTAAATATTATGATTGAGAGAAAAGTTAGCTTCTATATATTAAAATGACCATTTTATACGTTATTAGATAGAACAGAAATTATTTAATCGAAAACTACTATATGAAAAAGTTATTAATTGTTGCTTTTATTCTGTCAATAAGTTCAATGAATTTTATTAGTGCACAGTCTATGAATGGCATGACAAACGATGCTTTAGCAATTAAAGAAAGACAGAAATCAAAAATTATTGAAGATTTAAAACTATCTGATGAACAAGCAAATTTTGCTATAAATGTTCAACAAGAATTTAAAATTCAGTATAAAGGATTAAGAGGTTTATATGGCGAAGACAGGGCTACTAAAATTAAAGAAATTAACCGCACGATGTATAATAGATTAAAAGAATTTTTAAAGAACGAGCAACTTATTCAAGATATTATGGAATATTTTGATAACCAAAATAAACAATTGTTAGTTGCTAATAGATTTAAAAAATAGTTATTTAATCTAAGTTAAATAATCCTTTATTTAGTAATAGTAATATTTCTTTTTTAAATTTCGATGGTATTAAAAGTGAAATATTATGTGTAGAGCCCCCATAATTTACCATTGTAATTGGAATATTTATTATTGAATTGAACAGTGTTTGTAACACAAATTCTGTTTTAGCAATTTCATTACCTACTATAGAAATAGTTGATTGTTCTTTTTGAATTTCAACAGAACCAAGTATTTCTAATTCTACAATAATTTCTTTTAAATTAATATCATTATCTATGGTTAATGCAACTGCAACTTCACTCGTTGTAACCATATCAATCGATGTTTTATACTTTTCAAAAACTTCAAATATTTTTCGCAAAAAACCATAAGCCAATAACATTCTACTGCTTTTTATTTTTATCATAATTATTCCATCCTTAGCTGCAATTGCTTTTACACCAACACTTCCAGCATTTTTACTAATTACAGTTCCAACTGCATTTGGTTGCATTGTATTTAATAATTTTACTGGCACATTTTTTTGTTGTGCTGGCCATATACAGGTTGGATGTAAAATTTTAGCTCCAAAATAAGCAAGTTCTGCAGCTTCATCGAAACTTAATTGTTCAATTGGAATTGTTTTTTCTACATAACGTGGATCATTATTATGCATCCCATCAATATCTGTCCATATTTCGCAAACTGAAGCATCTATTGCAGCAGCAATTAAAGATGCTGTATAATCACTCCCACCACGTTTTAAATTATCAACTTCTTCTCTCGAATTTCTACAAATGTATCCTTGAGTAATAAATAAATTTTCGTTTTTATTAGCTTTTAAAATGGCTTGTAATCTTCTTGCTATTCTTTCTTGTCTTGGTTCTTCATTTTCATCAATACACATAAAATCTAAAGCTGGTAAAAATGTATGAGCTATTTTTTTCTCGTTTAAATAAACACAAAAAAGTTTCGAACTCAGTAATTCACCTTGTGCAAGAATATCTTTATTTAATGCATCGCTATACGATATTTTTAAAATGATATTTAAAAATTCGAAATGTTCATTTACAATAATTTGTGCTTCGCTTAATGCATTTTCTGTTGAGACAAGTAATTTAATAAAATTATTATACTCTTTTTCTAATAAATCTATTTTTTGTTTTGCTGGAGTTTTATATCCTAAAGAAAGTTGATGACTTATTTCAGATAATGCATTTGTTGTTCCACTTAATGCACTTAACACTACAATCTTGGCTTCTTTTTCTAATTCTATTAATTTGGCCACTTGGTGCATTCTCTCTGGCTTTCCAACGCTTGTTCCTCCAAATTTCATCACTTTCATTACTCTAATTTTTTATTTTGTTGCGAATTTACAATTTGAAAATTGAACAATAAAAGAAAAGGGATTAAATGCAAGCATTTAATCCCTTTAAAAACAAAAAAAACTATTTTTATAAATTTGCTGTCTTCAATTTTTTTGGAAATTTTACATCTATAGTTTGCGAAACTCCGTTACGTAAAATTTTTATCTTATACATATTTCCTTCTTTAATATTTGAAGTTTTTTCTTTAATATCATCAACAGTTTTAATGGCATCACCATTTATTTCTGTAATAATATCATCTTTTAATAATCCTGCTTTTGAAGCTGGAGTGTTTTCATCAACACCTAAAACTTTAACACCTGTACCCTCTTCAACATCTTGTATTTTTATACCAATTTTTGGTTTTGAATTAAAATAATATCCTTTAAAATTATTCGTACCACCAGAACCCGGAAACATTTCCATATTTCCATAATCATTATCATTCCATTTAAATATTCTTTCTTTAAGAGAATCATTTTTTCCTAAAACAGCAATAGTAGTTTTTACAACTCCATCGTGTAAATAGGTTATTGTTACTTTATCTTCTGGATTATGTTTACCAATTGCTTTTACTAAATCGTCGCTAGTAGCAATTTTATAATCGTTTATTTTAGAAATAATATCTCCTTTTGCTAACCCTGCTTTTTTAGCACCACTTTCATCAGTAATACTAGAAATTTTTGCTCCCTTATCATCGTTTTCAGTAATAACTCCCAACAATGCTTTATTAATTTGACGCTCTATATCAATATTCATATCTGTATTCATATCTGTATCAAACTCATAATTAAAATTTCTCATTCCAGGAGGTAGAGGTGGTGTTCTTCCCATTCTTAATCTTTTTAAATGTGGTGCAATTGAGCCTAAATGGTCTGTCTTACCTTTTAAAATTTC
>JANOVK010000248.1:0-2065 GCA_031417315.1 Chitinophagaceae bacterium
GGTTTGATCCCGCACCCCGCGGTGAATTACTCCAGTCCCTCAGCCACTGGCTCCCTTACGTTCACTCCGATATCGGGCATCGCGGGCACAGCCACCGTCACGGTCACAGTCAACGACGCCGGACCGGTGAACAACATCACCACGCGTACCTTCACCGTGACGGTGAACGCGGCTCCCACCATCACGGGACTTACGAACCTCAGCCTGCTGGAGGATACTGCGTCTGCTCCGCTGCCGTTCACCATCGCGGACGCGGAGACTGCGGCGACGGCGTTGACCGTCCAGGCATTTTCCTCCAATCCATCGGTGGTGGCACCGGGTGGCCTCACGCTGGCTGGGACCGGGGCGAGTCGTTCCATCACCCTCACGCCGGTGCCGGATCAATCAGGCTTCTCGACCATCTCGGTCACGGTGGCTGACGGCAGCGGCAACATCACCACCAACGCATTCCTCGTCACTGTGCTCTCGGTAAACGACGCCCCGACGCTGGCTCCTCTTTCTAATCTGGGTCTGGCACAGAACGCCGGGCCGCAAACGGTCAACCTGTCCGGCATCGGCAGCGGCGCGCCGAACGAGAACCAGGTATTGGTGGTCACCGCGACGTCCGGCAATCCGTCGCTCGTCCCCGCTCCCACGGTGAATTACGCCAGCCCGGCGGCCATCGGCTCGCTCACCTTCACGCCGGTTCCCGGAGCGAGTGGCTCCGCAGTCATTACGGTGAAGGTCATGGACGACGGAGGCACCGACCGGAGCGGCATCGACAGCATCACGCGCACTTTCACGGTGGAGGTGGCGGCGGCGCAACCGCCGACTCTGGAGATCCAGTGGGTGGGTGGACAGATTGTGGTTTCGTGGTCCACCAACAGCGGCTCAGGGTGGAAACTCGGGTTCGCCATAGAGATCAATGGACCTTGGTTCGCTGTGCCAGGGACTCCCTCGGTGACTGCGGGCCGCTACACCGTGACCCTACCAGCCTCTGGCGAGGCCGGATACTTCCGGTTGTGTGCCGGATGTTCGTTGCCGTCCGTCCCGCGGCCACCCGTGCTCACGGTTACGCGCGCTGACGAGGAGATAATCCTGAGCTGGCCGGAGGGTGACGGCAATTTCGTCTTGCAGGTGAGCGAGAACGTCGTGAATCCAGAGTGGTTCAATACCGGAGCAACGCCAGTGGTGAACGCCGGCGTGGCCTCCGTGACGCTGCCAGCCACGGGAACAGCCCAATTCTTCCGCCTCTGCGCCACGTGCTCGTCCGGCACGCCATTGTCGCCCGAACCGCCACCCCTGACCGTCACTCGTGACGGAGACGAATTGATTCTACAGTGGTCCGTGGTCACGGGAACCTTCGTGCTCGAAAGCGCGGCGGACATCGTGATCCCTGAGTGGGAGCCTGTGCCAGCCACGCCTCAAGTCACCTCCCATACGGCGACGGTGACGCTGTCCGCGTTCGATGATGGTCAGCTCTACTTCCGATTGCGTCGCCCGTGATGCTTCCCTTGTCGTCTGAGTGACCCCGCTCAGGTCTTGAGTCTGCGCGTCGTCTGCCGCTCCTGCGCCCGAACCCGACTGGGAACCTCTTTCACTGGTACGAGCGATTCTTTTCTGATGGACTGTGGAGGTGCCTGAGGCTGCCGCGCCTTTGCGCAGCGCCTCCGGCATCGGGCCCAAGTCTCGCGCGGCGCGGGTCCCCATCGAGGTGCTTCTGTTCGCAAAAGCCCGCCTCCCTTCAACATGGGCACGGCTCCAAGTTCACGCCGCACGAGGGCTGGCCCAGCCGACTCGTCGACGGGCTGGCGGATAACGTAGTTGCCACCGAATCCCCCGTCGTCTCAAAGTAGCTCCCGACATCCATGCGAAAACAAATCATCCCAACCATCGTCGCGGCGCTCATCGCGTCCGTGTCCATCACTTCGGCTCAGGAAACAAAACCGTCCACCAATGCGCCGGCACGCCGGTCCGAGCGTCCGCCGCCGGTTGTCTCGCCAGAACTGCTTCCCGATGGCGGCGTGACGTTCCGCTATCGCGCGCCCAAGGCGACCGAGGTCAAGGCCGCCGGGCAGTTCGGGAA
>JANOVK010000249.1:0-9320 GCA_031417315.1 Chitinophagaceae bacterium
CCTTAGCATAAGGCTCAATTAAATCGATTACTTTAATACCGGTAAATAAAATTTCAGATGCAGTACTTAGGTTTTCGAATAATGGAGGTTTATTGTGAATTGGACGACCATTTTCTTTACTTAACTGAGGTAATCCATCAATAGCATCTCCAGTTACATTAAATAAACGACCATTAATTCCTTCTCCCACTGGCATAATAATTCCTTTTCCAGTATCAATAACTTCCATACCACGAACAAGGCCTTCAGTGCCATCCATAGCAATAGTGCGTACACTATCTTCTCCTAAATGTTGTTGAACTTCAAGAACTAAAATATCTCCATTCGATCTTTTTAGTTCTAACGAGTTATAAATTTCTGGTAAAATGCCATCGAATTGAACATCGACAACGGCACCAATAATCTGTTTTACTTTACCTGTAGCTGCCATAATATATATGTAGGTTTTATTTTCGGCTGCAAAAGTAAGGTTTTATGCCTTTTAATTAACTTTGAAAAGAAGAAATTATGAAAACCTGTTGTATTTTATGATGGATTTATAGTTAAGTTTTTTAACTACTTTTATTTTTTATAAAAGATTATTTTCTTTGCATCACTTTTTCTGCAGCATCTACAATAAAAGGAGTATCTAATCCATATTTTTTAAGCAGCTCCATTGGTGTTCCACTTTCGCCAAAAGTGTCTTTTGTTCCAATATACTCAATAGGAATTGGGAATTTTTTTGCAGCAAGTTGTGCAATACTATCTCCCAAACCTCCAATAATATTATGTTCTTCTACAGTTACTGCACATCGAGTTTTTAAAATTGATTCTAATACTGCTTCTTCATCCAATGGTTTTATGGTATGAACATTAATTACTTCAATACTCCATCCTTTTTCTTCTAAAATTTTTCCAGCTTCCACTGCTTTCCAAACCATGTGACCACATGCAAAAATGCTTACATCGTTACCATTGCTTAATTTTTGTGCTTTTCCAATTACAAAATCGCTACCATCTTCTTTGGTAAAATTCGGCCATTTGGGTCTGCCAAATCTTAAGTAAACGGGTCCCATAAAATCAGCAATTGCTTTTGTTGCAATTTTTGTTTGATTATAATCTGCTGGTACAATTACTGTCATACCTGGCAACATTTTCATCAACCCAATGTCTTCTAAAATTTGATGTGTGGCACCATCTTCACCTAAGGTTAATCCAGCATGAGATGCACATATTTTTACATTTTTATTACTATAAGCAATGCTTTGGCGAATTTGATCGTAAACACGGCCTGTACTAAAGTTTGCAAATGTTGTAGTGTATGGAATTTTACCACCAATTGTTAATCCAGCTGCAATACCAATCATATTGGCTTCGGCAATACCACATTGAATAAATCTATCTGGAAAATCTTTAATAAAATTTGCGATTTTCATAGAGCCAGCTAAATCTGCTGTTAGCACTATTACATTTGAATTTAATTTTCCTACTTCATAAATTCCATCTCCAAAACCAGCTCTTGTTTCTTTTTCATTCTGCACCATAATATCTCCACATTTCATAATCTTTAATATTTATTTTTCTATTCCTAATAATTCTATTTCAAAAATTAATGTAGATCCACCAGGAATTTTTTCTCCTGCAGCATTATCTCCATAAGCCAAATCACTTGGTAAAAATATTCTCCATTTACTTCCAATTGTCATCATTGGTACTGCAATTGTCCATCCTTTTATTACTTGGTTTAATGCAAATGTTAAGGGATCACCTCTTTCAACTGAGCTATCAAAAATAGTTCCATCGGTTAATGTACCATGATAATGACATTTAACTCTATCTGTAGCCGTTGGATGTTCTTTGCTTTCACTTTGTTTTAATATTTGATATTGCCATCCTCCAGGCATGCTAATAATTCCTGGTTTCTTAGCATTTTCTGCTAAAAATTTTTGTCCCACGGCTTTTGCTCCAATTGCTTTTTTGCCATTCATTAATTGAACATAAGTATTTACACAACGGCTTGCATCTGCATCGTTTAATGTAACTGTTTTATTTAATAATATATCGCTCATTCCTTTATATAATAATAAAGGGTCAATTGCATCAAGGTTTTGAGCTTTTAAATTTCGGGCAATGTTTACACCCAAAGCATAGCTGGTACTATCTTTTAAATTTTTTAAAATTACTGAAGGTTGAGGTTTTTTTGGTTGAGCAATTACAGTATTAGATAATATAAATACTGCTAAAACGTAGAATACTTTTTTCATTTTATCTTATTGTTTATGGGCAGCAAAGTAATAAAAGATAAAGCAAACTGATACATTAATAATTCTTAAATTTTAAACCTTACAAAATTTTTATAAATTATTGAGAGGTTTTTTCAGCAATCCATTTCCACCAAAAAAAAGTGCAGGTTCCAAAAAGAAATATTTTATACAAGTCGTCGCTTACACTATGCCCATTTCGAACGATTGCTAATACTATTGGAATCATAAAAACAACAGCAAAAAAAGTAATTAGCACACCCATAAAGCTATTTGGCATGTAAAGCCATCCCATTTTTTTAAACCAATTCATAAAAATTATTTTTAAATTGTTAATTATATTGTTCTACATATTTTTTAAAATTATTTAAAATGGCTTGCCAGCCCCCACGTTGAACTTCTTCTGAGTTGATATTTTCTAACTGAAAAGTTTCAGAAATATTTACGAAATCATTTTTTGTTGTAAACTCAATACTTACTTTTCTACCATCTGAAATTTGATACTCGATTAATTCGTGTTCAATTATATTTTTATACACTCCATCAAAATCAAAACTTGCAGATCCATCTTTTGCTGCCATTACAGTTTTAAATTTTCCGCCAATTATTAAATCTACTTCTACATCTGGTACATACCATTCGTTTGATGCGGTACACCAAAATTTGATATGTTGTGGTTGAGTCCAAAAATCCCAAACAATTTTTATGGGTGCATGAATATTAACATCGATTGTAACCATAATATTTATTTTAAAGTTTACTAAATAAAATTTTAAAAGGTAGCTTTATAAGTCATTGTTAAATCGAATTTTTGTATGCCACTTACAAACGTCATTGGGTTTAAGCCTCCAATTCCATCTCTAGCATTTGCATAAAGTTTGCCATTTTCAATAATAACCACAGAATAAGTTCCTGTTGGAATATTTAGTTGAAAAAATCCATCGTCATCTGAAACAGCTTGAGCAATTAATAACGATTTAAAGCTATCGAAAAATACAGTTGAATTATTAAAGGATACTGCGTTTACAACTAAAGTATATTGATAAAATTGAACAACTCTTTTTACAGGGCAATGGGTACAAATTGATGGTTGTGTGGGTGGCATACAATTTCCTTCTATTGAAGAAACTGTGCCCCAAACGCCATCTGTTATTGTAACTTTAACCGCATTATCAATATATATTTTTTGAATATTACATTCTTTATTTGATGAGTTATTTTTATTACAACTTAGAAATGATAAAAGGATAAAAGTACCAATAAATAATTTTTTCATTTTAATGCTATTCAAAATTAATTTTTCTGTTTTAAAATTTGTATTGCTTTTAAAACAGTTTCTCTATTAGCTTTTGAACTCATCCAGCTAGGTAACCTACTTCCAATTGTTTTATTTGACTTTTCTGTTATTTCTCTTTTACACAACTTCGATTCAACATGATTTTTTAACTCACCTAAATGATCATTATTATAAGCCCATAAAATATTATTACAACAATTAATAGTTTGCCATAAAGGTAAATGAAAATATGAATTAACAGATGTTCCCATAATTAATAAATTTCCAGTTATTTTTTTATATTGAGTTGCATGTAAAATAACCGGGTTTTTCGTTTAACATTTTCTTATAGCCACAATTTAAACAAATAAATTTAGCACTTTTTCTATTGCTTTTATCATTGCTTTTTTAAAAGTAGATGGACAAACTACATCTATTTCATTAATAAAATCTTCGATTTTTTTTGTACGAATTTTTATTTCGTTGCATACATTTTTTTGTTAAATGATATTGCTTATTAATTTTACATTACTCTTCTATATTATTATACCAATTTATCTTTCTACTGCTATACATAGTTAATGCTAGAATTAAAAATAAACCAATACTACCTACTAAAAGTGCTGCATCTTCTAAGCGTATTAAAACAAAAATAAAGGCATATAAACAAGTCAAAAATATTCCAAAAATGCTCGCTGTTTTAATGCTTTTAAAATGAGCTTTTGCATATAAAATAATAAGTAAAATTGTTGCTACAGATGCAATAAGATAAGCAAAATCGAATTGTAAAAATTCACTTATTGAGAGCAATAAAGTAAAAAAAATAACTAAAGAAATTCCTATTAAAATATATTGCACCGGATGCATAGGTTTATTTTGTAACAGTTCTATGATAAAAAATAATGCAAAAGTGAGTCCGATAAAAAGTATTGCATATTTTACACTTCTGCTTGTTTTTGAATAATGATCTGTAGGTTGTAGCATTGTTACACCAAAAGCATAATTGAATTTATTAAAACTAAACTCATTTAAAACCGTTCCAAATGGCAAATTAGTTTTATTGAATTCCCATTTAGCCTCAAACCCTTTGCTGGTAATATCTCTAGAACTTGGTAAATTATTGCCATCAAATTTTGGATTTTTCCAAGTTGAGCTAACATTAAATTTACTATTGCCACTTAAGGGAATAAAATGAAGTTGCTCACTCCCTTTTATTTTAATATTTATATTAAAGTTGATTTGTTTTTGTAAATCATTTAATGAAAGATTAACAGGAGAAGATAAACCCACAACCTCCCTTTGATCAATTGAATTTAGTGATTTTGAAATTTCATTATTACTGTTTACAACATTTGTAACAGGTTTAAATTCTTTTATTGGCAAGCCAGGTGATAATTCGTATGGATGGCCATTAAAATTTATATTTACTTTTTCTTCAATTCCTTTTAAGTCAGTTATCCCGTAACAAATTTTAGCCTCTTTAATTTGCAAACAATTCATGTCAAAATCATCGGGCAATTTTACATTAAAATTACCATTGGTTTTTATCTCGCTTCTATAAAGTAAAACCTTGTAAATTGATCGTAGCCTTACTTCTGGAGCTATTACAGTTATTAAATTTAAATTTTCTGGCAATAAATAAAGTGGCTTTGTTACAAAGATTTCTTTATTGTTAATGTCCTTACCTTTTTGTTGATAAGGAATAAACAAATAGGGGCCATAAACAGTTTGTTCGGTTGCCCATCCTTGTTTAACTTCTTTAACAACTTCTTGTTGGCGACTTTGTCTTTCATCCACTAAATTATTTACAAACACAGTGGGAATAAGCATTAATAAAATTAATGCTCCTGTAACAATTCCTTTGATAAGAATTTTGTTGGATGAATTTACAGGTTGATGATTTGCTGTACTACCTAATTTCTCTTTAAGTTGAGATTGATTTTGTTCCATAAAATAATTGTTTATTTTTTTATTAAGAATGAGAATTGCTAAAGAATAACTAAGAAAAAAACAAGCAGTTGACACAAGCAACGAGTTACCTATGCTTAGTTGTTTGCCAAAATAATTTGTGTTACTAATTATTAGCCCTACTATAAAGGCGTAAGGAATTGTTGAAATAAAACAAACAATAAATAACCGATAATATTTATTTGTCAAATTAAATGATTGTCTTTTTATCCATGAAATTGAAATCACCAAAATTAAAAGCACAGGCAAACTTGCAATTAGTGCAAAAGGAAATATAAGCATTACTAAAAAAACTTGGCTTTCATTAACTTTTATTATTTGAAATAAAATACACTCTATTCCAAAAATTGCACTTGTTAAAAGCCACGTGGCTATGGCAATCTTTATTGCTGAAAAATTATTTTTAATTATTGAAAGTGCTTTGTTTTTCAAAGTGTTAATTTAAAAAAATTATTTACTATTATTTATCATCTGCTCAAGTGCATCAATATGCAATTTAAATGCTTTTTCGCCGGCTTTCGTTGCAGTGTAAATAGTGTTAGTTTTTCGGCCAATAAATCCTTTTTGCACCTTAATATACCCTGCTTCTTCTAAGCCTTTACAGTGACTAGCCAAATTTCCATCTGTAATTTGCAACAATTCTTTAACCTCATTAAAATTAATAGAATCGTTAACCATTAAGGCACTCATCAATCCTAATCTAATTCGATTTTCGAAAACTTTATTTAAATTTTTTATTGGGTTCATTTTATTACAAATTCAACATCAGTACTTATTATTTAGATTTAGAATCAAAAATTATTTCGAACTACGCTCGTATTTATTCCACATATAAATTCCATATAAAATATGAAAAATACCGAACCCTATTGCCCAAAAATATATTCCATAACCAACAAACCAGCTATTTAAAATTCCCAATACTATTTGCAAATAGCCTAAATATTTTACTTCGGTTAAAGTAAATTTTGAAGCATTTACCAAGGCTAGCCCATAAAAAATTAAACAGCCAGGAGCAATTAAATCAACAACTCCAAATTCAATTAACTTCATTAAATAAATTCCACCAACTATCATTGGAATAGAAACATTAATTAATAATCTTTTTGAGGTTGATCCCCATAAGGGCGTACTTGTTTTTTTACTTCTTAAATAGGTAAACAAAAAAGAAAATGATAATGCTGCAATAAAAGTTATAAAAGCTATTTGAAATAAGCTATTACCCATAAAATGCTCCATACTAATTTTGTCAACTTTAGAATTATCCATGTTATAATTCTCTATACTTCGTATTGAACTAATGCTAGATTTATTAATAATATTATTTGCAAAAAAAGCACCAACTAATGCACAAATACCAGCTGCTACTCCACTTAAACCACTTAAACTAATAAAACGGCTACTTCGCTCCATCATCTGTTTTATATGATGCAGGTTTTGATGATGTTCTTGATTTAAATTACTCATAAAAGTGCTTTGAAATACAAAGTAAATGATAAATAAATTACCACCCAAATTTAATTTTCTTAATTTTTTAGTTAAAAGCAATTGCTTTTACAGGCTCAACTTTTTTAATAAATAATGTTGGAATAATAAGTGCTAAAAAACATAAAATAAAAGTAATAGTACAAATAAGTAATATTTGCCACCAAACAATTTCTACTGGTGCAAAAGAAACATAATAATTTTCTTCGTTCATTTTAAACAAGTGTGTTTGTTGTTGTAATAAACACAATCCAACGCCAACAGCACATCCAATAAAAACGCCTACCAAAGAAATAATGGTTGCATAATATAAAAATATACTTTGAATAATTGTATTTTTTGTACCTAATGCTTTTAAAATTCCAATCATTTTTATTCTTTCTAATACAAGTATTAATAAACAGGTTATTAAATTTATTATGGCAACTATTGCCATTATAATAAATACAATATTTCTATTAGTATCCTGAACATTTAACCAATCGAAAATTGATGGATATACTTCTTTAATAGTTTTAGAATGCCATATTATTGGAAGTTTAAGGTTGTCACTTACTTGTTGCATTTTTTTATAATCATCAATAAAAATTTCATAGCCACCTATTTGTCTTGCATCCCAATTATTAATTCGTTGGATTAATTTTATATCTGCAATTACAAATAGTTTATCGTTTTCTTCCATTCCTGTTTTATAAATTCCTACAACTATTAATTTTCTGAAAGTATTAGCTCCATCGGAAGAATTTATAAAAACTACTTTTATTGTATCGCCTACATTTGCTTTAATTTGTTTTGCAATAGGTTCTGACAGTATAATTTCTTTGCTATATAAGCTATCATTGAATTGTAGCCATCTACCGCTTTTTAAAAATGGCAACATTTGTAAACTATCAAAACCACTTTCAACTCCTTTAATTAATACGCCTTCTATTTCTTTATTTTTTTCTACTACAGCACTTTTAGTTGCAAATAAGTTAATGTGAACAATGTTTGGATTTTGTTTTAAAGTTGATTCAACAATTTCATTTTTTGCAATAGGCGTTTCCTCAGCAACTACAGATTTGCCTAATTCGAAATGTTGTACACGTATATGACCCCAAAAACTAAATACTTTTTTTGAAATTGTGTTTTGAAATCCTGCAGCAAAAGATGTTGCAATTATCATAACAGCTACACTTAATGCTGTTGCTGCAACTGACAATCGAATAATAAAACGTGAAAAAGATTTTTGTTTATTAAAAGCTATTCGTTTCGCTATAAAAAAAGATAAACTCAATTCGTGATATATAAATTAAATTTCTACAACATTTGTTTTACTTAAATAATCGTGCAATGTTTTATCTAGAAATGGAATAAAAAACATATCAATTATGGTAAGTCTTACAATGCTGCGAATAATTATTTGAAAGAAATTTGGTTTTTTATTTTGACTATTTACAACTTTTGAAAAACTTAAAAACTTACCAATAGTTCTTCCAAAAATTAATTCAAATAATGTGTAGTAAAAAAACAATACAGTAAAAAATAAATAACCAAATTGAAATTGATATTTAAAAGGTACGTTTTGAATTTTAAATTGCTCAGCATACCAATCATTCACTTTAGAAATTATATAACTAATTAATAAAATCACTAAGCAATCAACTATAAAATTCAATATTCTTGTTCCAATACCAACTTGTTTCATAGTGCAAACTTACCGCATCAAATACATTTTGCCATAACCTGCTTTAAAGTATTTATCTGTATCAACAGAATAACCCGATAAATCTGTAGTTTGAAATTTCTCTAAGTTATTGCCATCAAGGGTTGTAATCACTCTATATAAATAAACTCCATTTCCTAATTGTTGTCCAAAAGCATCAGTGCCATCCCATTTAAAATCTGTAATATTTCTACCAATATGAATATTCCCCAATTCATTTCTTGTAATTTCTCTGACAATTTTTCCGGTAACTGTTAAAATTTGAATTTTAAAATTTTGTGGAATTTTATTTCCAGTTAGTGTAAAAACAAATGCAGTTGATGTGGTAAATGGATTTGGATAATTAAATAAATTACTTATCATGGGTTTATTGTTTACCGTAAACAAAACCCTGTATTGTTGCGGACCTGCAAAATTATTACTCTTATCTTTTGCTTTAACAAACAACTCGTAACTACCATCAATTAATAAACTAGGATTAAATTCAACAGTAGCTGTATTGCTGCCAGTACTAACATTTGCTGCAATAAATTGTAGTGTATCAGTGCCATATTTAAATTGCCTTACTACTCCATTGGGATATTTAAGTTGAACTGTTACCAACGAAGTATCGTTTAATGCCAAAAATTTTGCTTCATCTTTTAAT
>JANOVK010000250.1:0-9340 GCA_031417315.1 Chitinophagaceae bacterium
TGCCAAACCAGTTGCTGTCCCATCCACGAATGATACCTAATCTGTTACCAATAGGATTTGCTTTTTGACCCATTTTTTTTATTTAATAATTTGGTAATTAATTAATTTTTTTATCAACAACTATGGTTACATGGTTGCTTCTTTTTCTTATTTTATACCCACGTCCTTGTGGTGCTGGTCTCATTCTTTTAAGAACTCTTCCACCATCTACAAAAACTGTTTTAACAACTAAGCTACTATCTGCAGCACTAGCACCTTCGTTCTTTTGCTCCCAATTATTTATGGCACTCTTTAGCAATTTTGCTAATGGAGTTGCATTGTGTTGAGGGTGAAATTCTAAAATTGCTAAAGCTTTTTCAACTTCCATGCCTCTAATTACATCAGCTAACAAACGCATTTTGCGTGGGCCAGTTGGATAATTATTTAATTTAGCTATTGCTTCCATTTTTCTTTAATTATGAATTATAAATTATGAACTTGAATTTTGAATTAAATCATGGATAATCCATTTATAATTCATTTTTCTACATTCTTAATTGTTATTGTTTACTTCCTGAGTGTCCTCTGAAATTTCTTGTAGGAGAAAATTCTCCTAATTTATGTCCTACCATAAATTCAGAAACATATACAGGAATAAATTTATTACCATTATGTACTGCAAATGTATGCCCAACAAAATCAGGTGTAATTGTACTTCTACGACTCCAAGTTTTTATTACTCCTTTTTTTGCTTTTCCATCATTAATGCCAAGAACTTTTTGTTCTAAGTTTGCATCTACATAAGGACCTTTTTTAATCGAACGAGCCATGTTATAATAATTTGAAAATTTGAAAATTTGAAAATTTGAAAATGATTTAGCATTTGCTAATTTTCATATTTTCTTATTTGCTAATTGCTTTTTATTTAGTTAATTTTTTACCATCTCTTCTTTGGATAATTAATTTATCGCTTCCTTTTCCTTTTGTTCTTGTTTTTTCACCTTTTGCATATTTACCATTTCTACTTCTAGGATGACCACCTGAAGCTCTACCTTCACCACCACCCATTGGGTGATCTACAGGATTCATTGCAACTCCTCTAGTTCTTGGTCTAATTCCTTTATGTCTATTAGTTCCAGCTTTACCGGCTGTTTCTAAATTATGATCGCTATTAGAAATTACACCAACAGTTGCATAACAAGTTACTAATACTTTTCTTAATTCACCACTTGGCATTTTAAGTACAGCATATTTTTCTTCTTTATTGGCTAATTGTGCAGATGTACCAGCACTACGAGCCATTTTACCACCCTGACCAGGTTGTAATTCTATATTATGAATTACTGTACCTAAAGGAATATTTTTCATTGGAAGTGCATAGCCAATTTCTGGTGCTACACTTGTTCCACTCATAACTTTTGCTCCAACTTGTAAACCTTGTGGTGCTAAAATGTATCTTTTCTCACCATCAGCATATTGCACTAAAGCAATAAAAGCTGTTCTATTTGGATCGTACTCGATTGACATTACTGTTGCCTCGATATCGAATTTATTTCTTTTAAAATCAATAAGACGATAATGCTTTTTATGTCCACCTCCTATATAACGCATTACTCTACGACCTTGAAAATTTCTTCCACCTGTTTTCTTAATAGGTTCAATTAAAGTTTTTTCAGGTACATTAGTTGTAATTTCAGTATATGCATTACCAATTCTCCATCTAGTACCTGCTGTAATTGGTTTGTATTTTTTAAGTCCCATTTTTTATTAATTTAGCAAATTTTGCGGTCTTGCCAGACCATTCTTAATTTTAATTTCTTACTTAAATTCCTCCGTATAAATCTATTGTTTCGCCAGAAGCAACTGTTACCATTGCTTTTTTGTAACCAGATTTAATTCCTTGTAATAATCCTGCTTTAGTATTTCGACTTTTATTTTTTCCTGGAGCAACTGCAGTATTAACAGATGTTACAGAAACACCATAAAATGTTTCAATTGCTTTTTTAATTTCTAATTTGTTCGCTCTTTTACTAACTTTAAAAGCATATCTATTTAACTTGGTTTGTTGCAAATTTGCTTTTTCAGTTAAAATTGGTTTTAGAAGTACTTCTGATAATTTCATTTCGCTATTTTTATTTCAACAATAAAAGTTGAATTTTACTATTTTTTAATTTTCTTCGTTTTCAGCAAATATTTTTGCAGTATTTTCAGTTAATACTAAAACATCTGCGTTCATAATGTCGTATGTATTAATATCGGCTAATAAAGTACTTGCAATATTTGGAACATTTCTAGTACTTAAATAAACGTTATCATTATATTCTGGTAAAACTAAAAGTGATTTTTTATCAAAAACATTTAAGCCTTTCATTGCACTTACAATTGCTGAAGTTTTTGGAGTTGCAAAATTCATATCCTCAACTATTATTATAGCAGATTCTTTCGCTTTATAACTTAGTGCAGATATTTTAGCTAAATCTTTTACTTTACGATTTAATTTAATATCATAACCATGAGGTTTTGGTCCAAAAATAGTACCCCCACCTTTATACAATGGATTACGTAAATTTCCTTTACGTGAACCACCAGTACCTTTTTGTTTATGAAGTTTTTTGCTCGATCCTTTAACTTCAGCACGTGTTTTTACTTTGTGTGTACCTTGATGTTGAGCACCTAAATATTGCTTAACAGCTAAATACATCACATGATCGTTAGGTGCTACACCAAAAACATCTTCTGGCAATTCAACAGTTCTACCTGTTTTTTGTCCTTGTATATTTAAAACATCTAATTGCATCTTTCTAGTTTGAAAATTTGAAAATTTGAAAATTTGAAAATTATTTTATTCTTGTTTTCATATTTGCCATCTTGCTAATTTTCACATTAGCTTAATTATTTATTTTTGAATTAAAACTATTGAACCATTGTGTCCTGGAACGCAACCACTAATTAAAATATAATTCTTTTCAGAAAATATTTTAACTACTTTTAATCCTTTTAATTTTACTCTATCACCACCCATACGTCCTGCCATCCTCATACCTTTAAATACACGACTAGCATCAGATGAGTTACCAATTGAACCTGGAGCTCTTTGACGATCGTGCTGACCATGAGAAGCTTCTCCAACTCCAGAGAAGCCATGACGTTTTACAACCCCTTGGAAACCCTTTCCTTTAGAAGTTCCAACAACTTCAACATCATCTCCTTCTTCAAAAATGTCAAGCGAAATTGTTTCACCTAAATTTTTTGCAATAGAGTAATTGCGAAATTCTTTTGTAAATCTTTTTGGAGCTGTGTTGGCTTTTGCGAAGTGATTAATTTCAGCTTTAACTGAATGCTTTTCTTTTTTATCGCCAACTGCTAATTGAATTGCATTGTAACCATCTATTTCAACGGTTTTAACTTGAGTAACAGTATTTGGTACTGCTTCAATAATGGTGCAAGCAGTTTGTTTGCCATCTTCGGCAAATATGCTTGTCATACCAATTTTTTTTCCAATAATTCCTTTCATCTTTGCGGTTTTATAACCCCGCTGAGGTGTTTAGGACATTTCGATGATGAATATCGAAATTCAATCCTTGTTTGCCATCGACCTTTTCTGTTGTTTTCTTTTTACAAAGAAGTAGAAGTACCGATAGTAAACAAACCTCGAAGGGTCTGTTTATATTTTTCTCTTTCTTATTAGGTTTATAAATAAGAAAAATTTTACTTTGTTTCAGAGCTCTTTTCTCAATAACTACTTATTGATTGAGAGTTGTTAATTTTTATTTTTAAGAACTGCTTTATTAAAATCCAAAAATGGATTACTTAATTAAGCTTTAATTTCAACTTCAACTCCTGATGGTAAATCTAATTTACTTAAGGCATCAACAGTTTTAGAAGTAGAAGTATAAATATCTAACAATCTCTTGTGTGTACACAATTGAAATTGTTCTCGACTTTTTTTATTAACAAAAGGAGATCGAAGCACAGTGAAAATTCTTTTACGTGTTGGCAAAGGAATTGGCCCTGTTACTACGGCACCTGTACTTCTTACAGTTTTCACAATTTTTTCAGCAGATTTATCTACTAAATTGTGATCGAAGCTTTGTAATTTTATTCTGATTCTTTGAGACATATACTTTATACCATTTTTTCAAATGGGATGCAAAAGTAAGGGGATGTTTGATACTGACAAACTTTTTTTAAAACTATTTTATCAACAATTAAAATTATTTTAATTCTGTAAATTGTTTCTTATCAACAAAACAACTAATAAAATCGCCATTACTCACGAATTATACATAGCAATAATTTTTCTTATGGTTCAAAATTTAATTTATAAATTATCAAATTTTTAATTAAAATTTGTAAGTAATATGGTTTCAAATTCAACAATATACTTAATTCCAACAGTTTTAGCTGATGATAGTTTGCAAACAATTCCTGCTTATATATTAAATGCTATTAAAGATTGTGACATTTTTTTTGCAGAAAACGAAAAGACTACTCGTCGCTTTTTTAAACAACTTTGGAAAGAAATGATTATTGATAATTATCAGTGGCATACAATTCATAAAGCTGAAAAAGAAATCTTAAATGAATTTAAAAATGCAATTAAAACTGGTAAAAATATTGGGATTGTAAGCGAGGCTGGTTGTCCCTGTATTGCAGACCCTGGTCAATTACTTGTAAAAGAAGCACAAAATTTAAATGCTAAAATTGTTCCATTAGTTGGGCCTAGTAGTATATTATTATCATTAATGGCTAGTGGACTAAATGGTCAGAATTTTCAATTTGTTGGTTATTTACCCATTGATTCAATTGAAAGAAAAAAGAAAATAAAAGAATTAGAAACCTATTCTCAAAAAAATAATTGTACTCAAATATTTATCGAAACTCCTTATAGAAACAATCAACTTGTAAATGAATTAATGCAGACTTGCAAATCTGAAACAAATCTTTGTATTGCAGTAAACATAACAGCTTTAAGCGAATCAATTAAAACAAAAACTATTAGAGAATGGAATAATAAATTACCAGATTTGCATAAACAACAAGTAATGTTTTTATTTCTTGCGTAGGTTTAAATGTTAATTTAATTAAAATATTAGAAGTCTTATTCACTAAAATTTGAAAATAGAATCGTTCACACATACATTTGCAGCGAATATTTTTATTAACGCCTAAAATTTCTATTTAAATGGCAACCAAAATTAGACTGCAAAGACACGGCAGTAAAAAGCGTCCATTCTACTTTATAGTAGTTGCAGATGCACGTGCCCCAAGAGATGGTAAATTCATCCAAAAGTTAGGAACTTACAACCCATTAACTGTTCCTGCAACAATTCAATTAGACAGACAAAAAGCACTTGAGTGGTTACACAAAGGAGCACAACCAACCGACACGGTTCAAAGAATCTTATCGTTTAAAGGAGTGTTGTTTTTGAAACATCTTTTACGTGGTGTAAAACTTGGTTTGTTTGATGATGCTACTGCTATGGCTAAGTTTCAAACTTGGCATACTGAGCATGAAGCGAACATTGAAAAACGCAACACTGCTCACAGAAAAGAAAAGCATGCAAAAAAACATGTTCCTGTTGTTAAGAAAGTAGAAGAGCCAGTTGTAGTTAAGGTTGAAGAAGTAGCTCCTAATGTTGAAGAGACTCCTACAGAGTCTTCTGAAGCTTAATCTCTTTTTAAATTATTAAAGCCTTTCCATTATTGGAGAGGCTTTTTTATTTCTAATTTGTTTACTTTGTATTTACTAAATTATTGCATGCACCAACATATTAAAATAGGTAAAATAGTGGCTACGTTTGGAGTAACAGGCCAACTAATTATTCAACACAATCTTGGTAAAAAAACAATTTTTAAAAATGTTGAAGTTTTATTTCTGCAACAAAAAAATGACTCTCTACTACCCTATTTTATTAAAGAATCTAAAGCAAGGTCAGAGCAAGAAATTTTTATATTAATTGAAGATGTGATAACAAAAGAACACGCATCAAAATTAATTGGTAAATATGTTTGGTTATTGCAAGAAGATTTTAAAAAATTATCGATCAAAAAATCTCCAATTTCATTACTTGGTTTTATGGCAATAAGTAATGGAGAAAAATTAGGAACAATAAATGAAGTTATAGAGCAGCCCCATCAAATTTTATTATCAATTACTTATAAAAATAACGAAGCCTATCTTCCTTTACACGATGAAAGTTTAATTAAAATAGATCATAAAAAAAATGAAGTTCATCTTAATTTACCTGAAGGATTATTAGAAATATATACTTAGATAAAATATTATTTAAATAGTAATTATTAGTATTAATTCAAATTGCTTATTTTCAATTTCTAAAACTAAAATATGCGTTTTATTTGGCTATTCATTTCTGCTACAATCACTATATCGTTAATTTATATTCTTAATATTCAATTAACAGTTGGTAAAACAAAAACTCCACGATTAGGCATGTTTCTTTCTCCACAAAAAGGGTTTTGGCAAAATGCAGATCCATCAAATATTTCATATAATGGAGAACTTAAATTAACAAATTTAAAAGCTAAAGCAGATGTATATTTTGATGATAGATTAGTTCCACATATTTATGCTGAAAATAATCAAGATGCCTATTATATACAAGGCTATTTACATGCTAAATTTCGATTATGGCAAATGGAATTTCAAACTTATATTGTTAGTGGAAGATTGAGTGAGATAAGAGGGAAAGATAGTGCTGCATTGGCTATTGATAAATATTTTAGAAGATTAGGAATGGTTTATGCAGCAGAAAATTCTATAAAATATATGGATGATGATATTGAAATGAACCAAACATTAAACTCGTATACTGCAGGGGTAAATGCTTATATTTCTTCGCTTAAAAATCATCAATTGCCATTTGAATACAAGTTAATGGATTATAAACCCGAACCCTGGACTCCTTTAAAAACAGCACTTTTTTTAAAACTTATGAGTTTTGATTTAACAGGAAGAGATGATGATATAATTTATAATAATGCAAAAACTTTTTTTGGGTATGATGACTTTATGAAATTGTATCCTAATATTCAAGATACATTAGACCCTATTATTCCTACAGGTACTGCATTTAATAAACCAAGTGTTACTGTAAAAATTCCTTTTAATAAAGATTCTGCTTATCTATTACACAGAGATGAATTTACAGTGCCAAGACCTATCATTCCAAACCCTGAAAATGGTAGTAATAATTGGGCTGTAGATAGTTCAAAATCTAAAAGTAAAAGACCCATACTTTGTAACGATCCACACTTGGGATTAAATCTTCCATCGCTCTGGTACGAAATGCAAATTACTACTCCAGCATACAGTGCTTATGGTGCAACATTTCCAGGCTCTCCAGCAATAATAATTGGTTTTAATAATGATATTGCTTGGGGCGTTACAAATGCAGGACGTGATGTTAAAGATTATTACGAATTGCAGTTTAAAGATTCTTCGATGAAAGAATATTGGTTTAATACACAATGGGAAAAGGCAACCTTAAGAAATGAAGTAATAAAAATTAAAGGAACAAAAGATAGTATTATTGAAAAAATTGCCATTACAGATTTAGGAGTGGTGATGTACGATAAAAAATACCAGAGTAAAAATAAAGATGGAAAATATATTGCTGTAAGATGGACTGCACACAACCCTAGTAATGAGTTGAGAACATTTATGAAATTAAATACTTCTAAAAATTATGCTGATTATATGCAAGCCATAAGTGGTTTCGAATGCCCTGGACAGAATTTTATTTTTGCTTCAAAAACTGGCGAAATTGCAATAACACAACAAGGTAAATTTATAGCAAAATGGAATCAACAAGGAGATTTTGTAATGCCAGGAATTGATTCTGGATTTATGTGGCAAGGATATATTCCAAACAACGAAAACCCACATCAACACAACCCACAAAGAGGTTTTGTTAGTAGTGCCAATCAAAAATCTGTAGATACAACTTACCCCTATTATTTAGGAAGAGCAGGAAATTTTCCTCCATACAGAGGTTTTATTATTAATAGAAAATTAAATGCAATGAATAATATTTCTGTTGATGATATGAAAGAATTGCAGAATGACAACTATAATTTGTATGCAGAAATTTGTCGCCCATTATTATTAAAATATATTGCTGAAGATAAATTAAATGCAAATGGATTAAAATATTTAGAGCTTTTTAAAGATTGGAATTTAAATAATGCCTTTGATGAAAAAGCTGCTACTATTTTTCAAATTTGGTGGGATAATTTAAACAAAGAAATTTTTGATGATGAGTTTTTACAAAGCAGATTAGAATTACCCAACAGATTATCGAGTGCTATAATTGATAATTTATTACACGACAGTACATTTAAGTTTATTGATAATTTTATGACTCCTCAAAAAGAAACTTTAAGAGAACTTGTAAATACTGCTTTTACTAAGTCAATTCCAAAATTAGTATCTCTGGAAAAAGAAGGCAAATTACAATGGGGGAAATATAGAGAAGTAATGGTTTTGCATCCCACAAAAATTCCTCAATTAAGTAAAATGAATATTGTAACTGGTGGTAGTGGATATAGTATTAATGCAATGAAAGAAAATCATGGACCAAGTTGGAGAATGATTGTGCATTTAACAGATGAAATTGAAGCTTACGGAATTTACCCTGGCGGCCAAAGTGGCAATCCTGGAAGTAAATATTATGATAATTTTATTACTAATTGGTCCGAGGGGAAATACAATAAACTTAATTTCCTTACAAAAGAAAATATTTTAGAAAACAAAAATGTTAAATGGCATTTAAAAATTTCTAAAACTTAAAACAATTATTTTTAACCACTAAATAAAAACAAAATGGAACAAGAAAATTTCAATCAAACAATGGAAGTAAAAAAACTTCCAACTGGTTTAAACGTGCTTACAATTTTAACTTTTATTGGAAGTGCCATTGGGCTAATTTTTTCAATAACTGGATATTTAAATGCCCAAAAAAATCTTACTGAAATGGAAAAGTTAATGAACGATTCTGAAAAAATGGCTCAAATTCCAGATTTCATGAAGAGTATGTTTTCTCCTGAGGCAGTTGAATTAATTAGGCTTCAAGTAGTTTATAAAACGCCCTTATTAATATTAGGACTTATTGGAATTGTTTTATGTGTAATGGGAGCTTTACAAATGAGAAAATTAAAAATGCAAGGATACTTTTTATGGTTAATTGGAGAAATTTTACCTGTAATTGGTTTTATTATATTTATAGGAGTTGGATCTTTTAAAGGTTTTATGGGAATTTTTATGATATGTATTTTAGTGCTGTTTATTTTACTATATACATTACAAAGAAAACATTTGAAAAATTAATTATTTATAAAA
>JANOVK010000251.1:0-27715 GCA_031417315.1 Chitinophagaceae bacterium
ATTCATCTTAACTAATCATTACTTTTTTTGTTAATTTATTAACTAAGTTTTCTACGATTTTATTTGAACATATATTTGTGTACATATTTTGTATATGAAAAAAAAGATAGCACTTGTTACAGGAGGGTATAGTGGAGAAGCTACAATAAGTTATAAAAGTGCTATTACAGTTAACAATAATATTGATAGAAAAAAGTTTGATGTTTTTTTAATTGATATTACTTTAAAAGAATGGTTTTATACAAGTGAGAAAGGTGAAAAGTGTTTAATTCAGAAACAAGATTTTACCTTATTAATTGATGGAGGAAAAATTGTATTTGATGCTGTATTAATGTGTTTACATGGCACACCTGGCGAAGATGGTAAATTGCAAAGCTATTTTGATTTATTAGGATTACCTTATACAAGTTGCGATGCCACCACATCTGCATTAACTTTTAATAAAAGATTTACTTTGGCAGTTGCTGCATTTAGCGATATTAAGGTTGCAAAAAGTTTGCACCTTTTTAAGAAAAATAAATATTCTGTTAATGATATTTTAAATTCATTGTCGGTTCCAGTTTTTGTAAAACCAAATAATGGTGGTAGTAGTTTAGGAATGAGTAAAGTTACTATAAATGAAAATTTAGATGAAGCAATACTAAAAGCTTTTGAAGTTGATGACCAAGTTTTAGTAGAAGAATTAATTGAGGGTAGAGAGTTTACTGTTGGTGTATTTAGAACTAATAATGAAATAAAAGTTTTGCCAATAACTGAAATAATAACACATAACGAATTCTTTGATTACGAAGCAAAATATTTAGGAAAAAGTGATGAAATAACTCCGGCAATAATAAATGTTGAAATGAAATTTAATTTAGAAAACACTGCAGCAAAAGTGTATGAAATTTTAAATTGTTCCGGCATTGTTAGAATAGATTTCATTTATTGCAATAAAAAAAATCTACCTATTTTATTAGAAGTAAATACAGTACCTGGGCAAAGTGAAGCAAGTATAGTTCCACAACAAGTAATAGCAATGGGTTGGACTTTAGAGCAATTTTATACATCACTAATTGAAGAATGTTTAATAAATAAAAATTAAGTTCATTGTTTAAATTCATCACTCATAAAAACTTATTAATTAATATTCTTGCAGGAATTTTATTTACATTAATATTAATTATCTTATTCTTTTATTTATTAGGTTGGATAACTGGGCATAATGAATACGAAAAAGTGCCATTAATAACTGGAAAAAATGTAGAAACAGCTAAAGCATTGTTAAAACAAAATGGGTTTAAAGTAGAAGTTGTAGATTCTGTATTTGATATTACACAACCTAAACTTAGTGTTATAAAACAATCGCCAGAGTCTGATGCAATTGTTAAACATGGTAGAACAATTTATTTAACTATTAATAGGCAAGAAGCACCAACTGTTGAAATGCCAAATTTAATTGGCTTATCAATTAAAAGTGCTCAACTATATTTACAAGCAATGGGTTTAAAAATGGGCGATACTACATTTAAACCAGATATAGCAAAGAATTCAGTATTGTCTCAAAGAATTAATGGAGTTGAAATAAAGCAAGGTACAAAAGTTCCAATTGGTTCTTTTATTAGTTTTGTAATTGGTAGTGGAATTGGGGATGAAGAGATTGATGTGCCTAGTTTAGTTGGTTTAACTTACGCTGAAACATTAGCATTATTAGGCAGTATGAATATTAGTATTGGGTTGCCAATTTTACTTGAGTCAACTATAACAGATACTAGTAAAGCCTTTGTTGTAAAACAAGAGCCTACTACATTTTTTGAACCTTTTCCAGGACAAAGAGTGAATAATAAAATAAGGCCAGGACAAGTTATTGATGTTTGGTTAAGTATTACTCAGCCTACATTAGATTCAAGTATTTTAAAAACAATTACGGATCAAAACAATTAAAATGTTTAAAACTATTTCACCCGAGGATTTAAAATTAAAAATGGATTCGAAAGAGAATTTTAATTTAATTGATGTTAGAGAACCACATGAAAATGCAGAGTTTAATATTGGAGGATTATTATTACCAATAGGTAAAATTCAGACAATGCAAATTGAAGAAATTGAAGAAATAAAGAATGAAGAAATTATAGTGTATTGTAGAAGTGGAATGAGAAGTTCGCAAGCTGCTTTGATTTTACAACAAGTTGGATTTACTAACGTTTTTAATTTAACTGGTGGAATGGTTGCTTGGCAAGAAAAGATTAAATAATTTTCGCCCTTTATCTATGAAAAAAATTAGAGTATTATTCTTATTCCTAATATTTAATATTTGGATTCTACAAACGAATGCACAGTCATCATTTGTGCAAGATCAAAGAACAATTTTAAAAGTTGAACAAATATTTAAACAAAAAATTGACACCCTTAAAAAACAATTTAACGCTGCCAAAATTAATTTTCCTCCAAAGCAAATTTATTTAAGAAGTTTTAAGTACGATAGTGAAATAGAATTATGGGTAAGAGAAAGTGTGAAAGATTCTTTTAAACTATTTAAAACTTACAGAGTTTGTGCATTAAGTGGTAGCCTTGGTCCTAAAAGAATGGAAGGCGATTTTCAAGTGCCTGAAGGGTTTTATCATATCAATCAATTAAATCCTAAAAGTACTTATCATTTATCTTTAGGTGTAAATTATCCAAATAGTTCCGATGAAATTTTAAGTGATACTTTAAAGCCTGGCAGCGATATTTATATTCATGGAGGTTGTGTAACTGTTGGATGTATTCCTATTAAAGATTATCAAATAGAGGAAGTATATTTATTATGTTCTTTTGCCAAAGAAAATGGACAAGATTTTATTCCGCTTCATATTTTTCCTATAAGATATAATATAACCAATAGTTATAGATATTTAGCACTAAATATTAAGGATAATAAAGAATATCAAGAATTTGTTTTAACACTACAAGAAGTGTACGATTATTTTAATATTCATAAAAAAATACCAATAATAACTGTTGATGCCCATGGTAAGTATCATACAGAAAAATAATTAAATAGGATTAAAATCTCTTTTTAAAATTTCTATTATTATTATTGTTGTTATTATTTCTGCCACGAGGGTCGTTGTTTCTTGGCCCAAAACCTTGTTGTCTTCTTCCTGTATTTCTACCATAGTCACTACGTTCTGTTTGTGTTCTATGTTTTATATATGGTGTTGCAGAAAATTCTAATTCCCCCCCAGTAATACTATTTAATTCGCTTCTTATTGCTTCATCTTGTACCAATTCTTTATGCCAATTACTATAACTTAATTTCATATAATAAGCAATAGAATGTGCAAAACCAGCTTTCTTTTCAGAATCTTCTTCTTTTAAAGCTTTATCAATAATTGTTTCAAGATTTTTTCCAAGATGAGAATATTTTGGGTATCTTTTTGGATAACCCATTGGCTGAGTTTTTGCTTTATATGTTTCTTTTTCAGGAATAGGGTATGGGCTATCTACATCTAATTTAAAATCACTAATAAAAAATAAATGATCCCAAAGCATGTGTCTAAAGTCTTCCACATTTTTTAAATGAGGATTTAACGCTCCCATTATTTCTATTATAACTTTAACTTGATCGTTACGTTTTTCTTTATTTTCTATTGTTAAAACATATTCTACCATACGTTGAATATGTCTGCCATATTCACGCATACTTAAATAATTTCTCGAAGTATTATAATTCATTTATACTATTAATAAGTAACAAATATATTACAATTCGAGGTAGCTGAATAAATGTGATTAAATAATGTAATTTATTTTATAAAAAAGCAAACAAAAAAGGCTAACCTTATGTTAGCCCAAATTGGTTTTTGCTCTTAATTCAATCGTCCTAATAAAGCGTTTTACCGCTAATTATATATGTTTTGGTGTCTCCAGCCATTACGTCTTTTTGTCTAACTACTAATTTTGCATCAGCAACACTCGAACAAGTTCCACAACTTGCACGATAGGTAGTTCCTTTATAATCTATTTCTGCAGTTCCATTATCCCAATTTGTTCCAGAGAAAATAAAGAACTCAGGAGAATATTTGTTATTAATAAATTTAATATTATTGTTAGCTCCATTTTCAAAAACAATTCTCATTCCATCAGGCTCAATTGATTCTACAATTCCTGGAGTTAATGCTAATAATTCAATTTTATTTTCATTTACACCAAATTGGTTAACAACCTTGCCTTTGTCTATATATAATCTATCTTGGCTTAAACCTCTACTTAAAATTAAAGTTTGATCAATAAAAAATTGCAGTTTTCTAATATCCTGATTGCCTAATCTTAACTTGTTATATAAATCTCTTGTAAAGGGAATCATTGAATCTTGTTCAACAGGTGCAGAAACAGTTGGAACTATTTTTGCTGGTGGAGCATAAAATTTAATGGGAGCGTCTACTTGCTTGCTGCCAACACATCCTATTAAAAGTGTGCAAACAAAAAGTACGAAATATGTAGGTTTATTCCTCTTCATTTTTATTGACATCGAGCTAATTATCATTTCAAATATTTGAATTCGAACTTTTAAAAATATTTTATCTGATACCGATTATACTTAATAAAGTTTTTATTTCACTTATCAAATATTCAATACAACGTATAAAATATTTAATAATCAACTCACTTATCAAGCAATAACGTATTAAATATGAGATTTATTATATTTTGCTTGTTGAAGTTTATGTAATTCTTGTATTTAAGTATATTAAGTATTATTTGGTAATTGAATTATTCTAAATTTTAACAGGTAAATATTTAAAACATTGTTTCTTTATAGAAGATATAATTTAATACAAAGAGTTTTAGTTATTTTGTAACGATGAGTGAAATAAATTTACAGGATTGGGAGAAGAAAAGCAAACTGCAAGAGAAACGCTATAAAAATTTTCTAAAAAATCCGGATAAGAAAGAAATTTTAAAACAACTACCAGATTTGCATGAAGAAGCATTTAGCAAAATTGATTGTTTAGCATGTGCAAATTGTTGTAAAAATTATTCGCCTAGATTTAAAACAACAGATATAAAAAGAATAAGCAAACACTTAAAACTAAAAGAAAGTGTTTTTATTGATACCTATTTAAACCTAGATGTTGATGGAGATTATGTTGTAAAAAGTACTCCATGTGTTTTTTTAGGTGCAGATAATTTTTGCTCAATTTATAATGAACGACCATCTGATTGTAGAAGATTTCCTTATACAGATGAAGATATATTATTTAAACGACCAAACTTAACACTAAAAAATTCAAGTTTTTGCCCGGCCGTTTTTTATGTATTAGAAAAATTAATAGAGCAAAAATAATTTTACTAAAGGTGCATTTTATCTTTTTTAGCCAATAATTCATCTACAGTTTCAATATACAATTCATCAAGTACACAACAATCCACAGGGCACACACTTGCACATTGTGGCTCTTCATGAAAACCTTGACACTCTGTACATTTATCTGGTACAATAAAATATACATCTGTTGCTACAGGATTATTTTTTAAATCAGAATCAATAGCATCACCACTCATTAACTGAAAACTTCCTTTTACAGTTGTGCCATCAGAAATCGCCCATTCTACACCACCTTCATAAATAGCATTATTAGGACATTCAGGCTCACAAGCACCACAGTTTATACATTCGTCGGTTATTTTAATAGCCATAGTTTATTTTTGTTTAAATTATTTATTATTTAACGTAATAAAAGTAAAGAAATTATTAAATGAATATTAAGCAAAGAATAGAAATTTTAATTAAACTTAAAAATTATATTATTGAAAATAACGAAAACTGGCAACAAACTAAACAATTAGCCACAATTAAAAACGCTTGGTTTATTGAAAATTTTATAAATGTTGCAGTTGAAAATATTTGTAATAATTTTTTAGACGAAATAAAATTGAACAATTGGGTAAAAAAATATAAAATAGCTGATATTGAGAATTGTAAAAATATTGGTGTTGTAATGGCAGGAAATATCCCATTAGTTGGGTTTCACGATTTTTTATGTGTATTTATTTCTGGCTACACAGTTTCAATAAAACTTTCTTTTAAAGACGATGTTTTATTAAAACATTTAGTAAAAAAAATGATAGAGTGGAATGCCGAGATGAGTAACAAAATATTTTTTGTTGATATGCTAAAAAATTGTGATGCTTACATTGCAACTGGCAGTAATAATAGTAGTCGTTATTTTGAATACTATTTTGGAAAATATCCAAATATTATTCGGCGAAACCGAACTTCTGTTGCTATATTAACAGGAGAAGAAAACGATGATGATTTAAATTTACTTGCAAAAGATATTCAATTATATTTTGGACAAGGTTGCAGAAATATTACACATTTATCAGTGCCTATAAATTACAATTTCGTACCAATAATTAATGCATTAAAGCAATACAATTATTTCTTCGATTTTCATAAATATAAAAACAATTACGATTATCAATTAGCATTATTAATGATGAATAATAAATATTATATGACAGATGGTTCTGTACTTTTAAGCGAAAACGAATCTGTATTTTCTGCTATTAGTCAGGTGCATTATAGTTATTATAATACTATTAATGTTGTTATAGAAAAATATAAAAGCAATAACGATATTCAATGTATAATTGGAAAGGGATTTACAGATTTTGGTAAAGCACAAGAGCCAAGTTTAATTGACTATGCAGATGGAATTGACACTATGAATTTCTTAGGTAACTTAACCAATAATTAAATGAATTTACAAGAACAATTTTTTATTAAGTTTAAGAAAGAAATTCAACTTTCATTACCTGCAAATTATAAATTAATAATTGCTATTAGTGGTGGAGTTGATAGTGTTGTTTTAGCCGATTTATTGTTTAAAAATGGGATAGATTTTTGCTTTGCACATTGCAATTTTAAATTAAGAAATAATGAAAGTGAACGAGATGAAGTTTTTGTTAGAAAACTAGCAATAAAATATTCGAAAGAGTTTTTTGTAAAACAATTTGAGACAGAAAAATTTGCAACTGAAAATAAAATTTCGATTCAAGTTGCAGCAAGAAATTTGAGGTATGATTGGTTTTCAGATTTACAAAAAAGTATTGAAAATAAAGCAAGTTACATTCTTACTGCACATCATAAAAATGATACTATCGAAACAGTGCTTTTCAATTTTTTTAGAGGCACTGGAATTAGTGGATTAACAGGTATTAAAACATTTGATAAGGAAAGAAAAATTATTCGACCATTATTAAATTTTACAAAAGAAGAAATTATTAATTATGCCAAAGAAAACAAATTAGATTTTGTAGAAGATTCATCGAATGAATTAAATAAATATTCTCGTAATTTTTTTAGAAACAAAGTGCTGCCTTTAGTTAAAGAGAATATTTTTAATGTAGAGACAAATATTTTTAATAACAGTAGTAAGCTTAAAGAAGCAGAAATTTTATATCATCAAGCCATAGAAATTCATAAAAAAATTTTAGTAGAAAAATTTGAAAATGATTTTAAAATTTCTATTTTAAAACTTAAAAAAACTAACCCTATAAACACTATTATTTGGGAAATTATTAAGGAGTTTGGTTTTAGTGCAGATCAAGTATTCGAAATAAAAAAACTTTTAAATTCTCAATCTGGTTCATATGTAGCTTCATCAACTTATCGAATAATAAATAATAGAAAATGGTTAATTATTTCGCCCTTAAATAATTTGAATTCACAAAACATAATTATCGAAAATAATTCTGAAAATATAGAATTTAAAAATGGTAGAATTAGTATTGGTAAAATTAAAAATATCAATATAAAAATAGAAACAGAACCTAATGTAGCTATGCTTGATGGTGCATTACTTGAATTTCCTTTAATATTACGAAAATGGAAAATGGGAGATTATTTTTATCCATTCGGTATGCAAAAAAAACAAAAACTAAGTAAGTTTTTTATCAATCAAAAATTATCAATTATTCAAAAAGAAAATGTTTGGGTTATTGAATCTAATAAAAAAATTATTTGGGTAGTGGGATATAGAATTGATAATAGATTTAGTTTAAATAAAAACACTGCCGAACTAGTAAAATTTATTTATTTAAAATAGCTTTTGACTTGGATTAAAAAGTTAGTTAATACATTAAAATCAGTTAAAATTATACTTGTAATTATTAAAAAAATAATACCATAAATAGCACCCCATAAATGTGCTGAATGATTAATATTGCTATCGCCTTTTTTTGCTAAATAAGCCGAAACTCCTAAATAAACAAATCCAAAAATAAATGCAGGAAAATTTAAATTGGGTATAATAATTAATCCAATTTCTTGTAATGGGGCTAAAAAAATAAAAGCAAAAACTATGGCAGATACTGCACCAGATGCACCTAAACTTTTATAGTGATAATTGTTTTTATTTTTAAAATAGGTAGGCAATAAACAAGCAACTAATGAAGTAAGATAAAGTAAAATAAATATCAATTTTCCTAAGTCACCATAAATATCGTTGCAGGCTTGTTCAATTACTGTACCAAACATATAAAACGAATACATGTTAAAAATTAAATGCATCATGTCGGCGTGTATAAATCCACAAGTAATAAATCGATACCATTGATTTTGGTTAGTAATTGCCGGGGGATAAAAAATTAATTCATCAATTAATTTTTGATTTGAAAATGCTAAAAAAGATACTATACAAGTAATTGTAATAATTATTATTGTTATCGACATTTAGTAAAGTAATTTATTGGTGATGATATTTTTCGTTTCGTAAAATACTACAAGCTCTATAAATTTGTTCAGCTAAAATAAGTCGAACAATCATGTGTGGGAATACTAATTTCGATAGTGACCATAGGTAATTTGCTCTGTCCATTATTTGTGTATCAACACCAAATGCTCCTCCAATTAAAAACACGATTTTTTTGCAACTTTCGTTTGCTCTTTGCTGAATAAATTCAGCTAATTCTATTGATGATAATTGTTTCCCTCTTTCATCTAATAAAACTAAAAAATCATCTTTTTGTAATTGAGATAAAATTATAATTGCCTCGTTTTTTTTTAATTCTATTTCACTCAAATTTGCAGCATTTTTTGCAGTAGGGATAATTTGAAATTCTATTGGATAATATTTCTTAATTCTATTACTAAAATCTTCAATTGATAATTTTAAATTTGAATCGTGTGATTTACCTACTGAAATAAGGTGAATTTTCATGTGGTAAAATTAATTCATTTAATTATGAAAGGAATAACAATAAAAGGCGATTAAAAATTTGTTATTATTTCTACAATTTTAATGCTTTTACATTTAGCGTGTACATTTGCACTTTAATTTTTTCTAATGAAAAAAACTGAAATTATAATTCTCGTTTCAATTGCTATTTCAATTGCAGTTTTAATTAGTTATATGGGCAACTTAACTACTTACGAAACCATTGCTTCTGCAAAACAAAAAGAAGGAAAATCGATTAAATTAGTTGTAAAACTTCAACCAAATACAATTGAATACGATGCAATAAAAAATCCTAATTATTTAAAATTTGTAGCTGTCGATACATTGGGAAATACGGTGAATGTTATTTATCACGATGCCAAACCAACTGATATGGAAAAAAGTGAGAGAATTGTTTTAAATGGAAAAATGGTTGGCAACCAATTTGAGTGCAAAACAATTTTATTAAAATGTCCTTCAAAATATAAAGATGATTTAGAGGCGGCTTCAAAAAAAATGGAAGCAAATGGATAAGAGATGAAATCTCTTTTACTAATTAAAATTAATTATGGAATATATAGGTGAACATTTAAGTTATGGAATATTTGGACATTTTTTAACGCTGCTTGCTTTGGTTGCTTCTTTTGTTGCAACCATTTCTTTTTTTTATGCAAATAAGCAAACCGATATTATTATAAAAAATAGTTGGTTAAAAATTGCACGACTAGCCTTTCTTGCTCAAACACTTTCTATAGTTATTATTTTTGCATTATTACTTTTTTTAGTTTCTAATCATTATCACGAATACTTTTTTTCTTGGAATCACTCATCAAGAACTTTAGAAAAAAAATATTTATTAAGTTGTATTTGGGAAGACCAAAGTGGAAGTTTTTTACTATGGGCAATTTGGAATTGTGTTTTAGGATGGATATTTATTTGGAAACAAAAACAATATGAAGCACCAGTTTTAACAGTAGTTAGTTTTGCTCAGTTTTGTATTGCTACCATGATAATTGGAGTTTATTTCTTTGAACAAAAAATTGGTAATAATCCATTTGCATTATTAAGAAATGAATTAAATGCACCAGTACTTTTTCAGAAAGCAGATTATTTAAGTTTCCCAAAAATTTACGAAGGAAATGATTTAAATGTATTGCTTCAGAATTATTGGATGGTGATACATCCACCAATTTTATTTTTAGGTTTTGCATCCACAATCATCCCTTTTGCTTTTGCTTATACAGGACTAATTAATAAAGATAATAGTTGGAGTAAAGCTGCAATTCCTTGGACAAGTTTTAGTGCTGCTGTATTAGGATTAGGAATTATGATGGGGGCAGCTTGGGCTTATGAAAGTTTATCGTTTGGCGGATATTGGGCTTGGGATCCTGTAGAAAATGCATCATTAGTACCTTGGATAACATTGGTTGCTGGCTTGCATTGTAACGTTATTTATAAAAGTTCTGGTTATTCGTTACGCAGCACATATTTTTTTTATATCATCAGTTTTACATTAATACTTTATTCAACTTTTTTAACTAGAAGTGGAATTTTAGGAGATACATCTGTTCATGCATTTACTGGTGCAGATATGACAATTCAGTTAGCATTATTTGTTTTAGTGTTTTTTATTCCTGCAATGTTTTTATATTTTAAAAGATATAAATCTATACCATCCATACAAAAAGAAGAAGAAACGTATAGTAGAGAATTTTGGATGTTTGTGGGTAGTTTAGTTTTGTTTCTTTCAGCAATTGTAATTACTGCAAAAACATCCATTCCTGTTTATAATAAAATATTTGGAACCAATATTGCAGCACCCGACGAGCCTGAGTTTGCACACAATCAAATACAAATATTTGTTGCTATTATTATTGGTATTTTAACTGCATTTACACAGTATTTAAAATATAAAAATTCAGACAAAAAAGCATTTTCTAAAAAAATAATAATTCCAATAATTGTTTCATTATTTATTAGTATTTTAATTAGCAGTTTTGGAAATATTAATTACGATAAATTCGGAATTGGTTTTTTAGCTGCAATTCATATTGCAATTTTTTCAGCACTATTTTCAGTAATTGCAAATGCAAGTTATTTATATATTGGGTTAAAAGGGAAATTTAAATTTGCTGGTGCATCTATTGCACATATTGGTTTTGGGCTAGTATTAATTGGTATTCTTATTTCATCTTCAAAAAAAACTGTATTAAGCTGGAATACTACTGGAATTGCAATCTTCAAGAAAAATAAGCAAGAAGATCCTGCAGAAAATATTACCCTATTTAAAGGTATTAGAACCGATATGGCAAGAAGTAATTATCATGTTACTTATATGGATAACTCTTTAGACAAATTACAGAAAAAGAAACAGTTTAATTTAAAGTTTGAAGATAAACGAAGCAAAGAAGTATTTTATTTACACCCTGATGCTTTAAAAGCAAATAAAGGACAAGATGGCTACAGTTTTAATCCAGATAAAAAACATTATTGGAATAAAGATATTTTTGTTTACGTTTCTTCCTTTATCGAAAATTCAATTGAGGATACTGCAAAATTTAATAATAGAGAAATAAAAATTGGCGATACTATTTTTTATGGAAATGGAAGAATGGTTTTAAAAGAAGTAGTTAAAGATTTAAATTCAATTAAAAAATTTGAACCTAATGCTGATGCAGGTTTGTATTTAAAATTGAGTGTTGTAAATAAAAATGGGAGAAAGTATGAAATGAATCCTAAAGTGGCACTGGTGGCTGGTAATCCTATAATGATTCCAGATACACTAATCTCTGAAGCAATAGTAGTTAAATTTAATAAGTTAATTAATGCTGAGAAAAATGAGTTTGAAATTGGCATTAAAGAAAGCAAACAAGTAACAGAATTAATTACATTAAAAGTTTACGAATTTCCTATGATTAATATTTTGTGGATTGGAATTATCATTATGGTATTTGGATTTTTATTAAGCGTAAAACAAAGATTATCTAAAAATTAATTTTTTTAATTTCCAAAAGTTGTTGTAAGCGTTGCTGTAAAACCAAATGCTGCAGGTACAAATCTGCAAACACCCCCTACACAAAATAAACCTGGTCTTTGTTTTCCAAATGCTAAACTAAATCTAGTTGCATCTTTTGTATAACTGCCTCCTACATTATAATAATGAATATTTGATGTGCCATAATTATATAAGTCACTTATATAAAAAGCAATAGGAGCAGAGAAGGAAAATTCTGTAATAATTGATGCCCAATTGCCTTCATCAGTTGTAGTTGACAAATGTTCAAGTTTTATACGTAGAGATTTTTTTGGTGCATATTTATATAAAACTCCAACAGCAATTACATTTGCATTTACATCATCTTGTGCTGCTGCTCTAATTACCGATGCTTTATAAAAAATACTCTGTAATGCAAGTGTAGATTCAATTTTTTTGCTCCATTTCTTTTTTATTTCGATGTTGGCGTCACTAAAATATTTATTATCTCCAACACTTAATAAATCTTTATTATTATTTAATGAACCATAATAAGAAAAATTTGCTGATAATTTAGTTCCAAACTTTCCGCCTAATTTAGTGCCTGGTTTTAAAGTATAAAAAACGTCTGTTTGAAACCCCGATTCGCCATTTGGCTGAGTATTATAAACGTATATATTACTTGTTAAATAATCGTGTTGTTTAGTTAAAGCTGGCAAATAATTTACGGGCATTAATGTTGGAAATTCATTATTTCTTTCGGCTCCAAAATTCATGTTTTTTAATGCTCTAGCAGTTAAAGTAAAACCAAAATTATTTTTTGTAAAACTTGCATTAATTAACAAAGCATTTCCGTTTTCGAACGAATAATTATTTAATAACTGTGGGTCTTTAGATTTTTGAACATATTCTGCATCCATATTAAAATTACTTACACCTAAATTTATTCTGGTAGAAAATGCATTTGCTGTAGCAGGAAACTGGTCATTAGGTCCTGTATATTCTTGATATCTACTAATAAAACTACTTGCAAATGATAACTCTGTATTACTTGCTTCATCTTTCTTATTAAAAGCTTTTATTAAATCAAACTCTGCATCTAAACCCCTTGTTGTTGAGTTTGAATAAGCAAATAAATTTCTAGTTTTACCAAAAACTACTTTAAGTTTTGTAAAATTATTGGGTTGAGCAAAAATATTAACGCCTTCTAAAGCATTGTTTATACCAATTTGCCTGTTCTCGAACGATCTAAAAATTAGTCCACTTCCAAATTGTTCGTAAAAATCTCCAACAATAATTGAAAATTTATCTTCCGAATATTTAAAATATTTATTTACTAATTTACTCTGATCTACATGTAGTGGATAATAACCCAAAATTGCTGGCAAATAACTTTCGTATTGAATACCAAAAGTAAATTTATCGTAAGTATAATCGAGTTTTAAAAAATTATTAGAACCAAACTTATCCTGCGGTGGTATTGCACTAATTTTTGCATCAGTTAAATAATATTGAGAATAATTCTCATAACTTCCATTAATCTGACCTTTTTTTAAATTATTTGATTGTGAATGTAATTTGTGTAAGAGGCAAAACAGAAAAAGTATAACAAAAATTTGTTTCATAATTAATATAAATGAGTTTTTAAAGAGATTGAATGGCTGCAAATAAATTATCTTCTTCACCAGCAATATAGCCCGTGTGGCGATAAACAATTTTATTGTTTTTTATTATTAAAACATGTGGAATATCGGTAATATTTAATGCTCTTTTTAGTTCACTATTTACATCAATAAGCACATCAAATTGCCAGCCTTTCCCTTTAACAAAAGGTTTAACTCTTTGCGAGGTTCTAGAATCATCAACTGCTACGCCAATAAATTTAAATGGTTTTATGGCTTGCTTTTCAATAAGTTCGTCATTAATATTATCTAACTCTGCAATACATGGAATACACCAAGTTGCCCAAAACGAAACTACAATTAAAGTGTCTTTATTTTTTAAAGCAATATCTGATAAATTAACTTCTTTACCCGAAATTGATTTGATTTTTATTGAAGGAAATGATTCTTGTGAATTCGCATTAAAGCTTAAAAAAAAGATACAAGTGATTACTAAAAAACAAATCCTAAACATTTTATTATTTTAAACGAAATAAAGATTTTTTATTAATTAATTAGAGATTTAATTTTTTTGAACCTACATTCGAAACTTAAAAAATACTTAAAATGAAAAAAGTTGTATTACTAGGTTTTTTGTTTGGATGGTTTGCACTATCAATTACATCATGTAAAAAAGATGATAATACAGGAGGTGGAGGAACTACTTTACCTGATTCACTCTATATCTCTTTATCAACATCAACGGTTGAATTTAATGGATTTGATTATTCGCAAATTACGGTAAAAGACAAATCTGGCATTGATATTACGAGCAGTTCAATATTATATGCAAGTGGAACTATAATTAGTTCAAACAAATTTGTTCCAACTGGTACTGGCACATATTTAATAACAGCTAGTAAAGGTACAACTCCAACAACATCAAAAACAATTACAGCAATTGCAGCTAGTCCTTCACCTTTTACACAAAAGTTATTAATTGAAGATTGTACTGGAGCATGGTGTGGATTTTGTACAAGGCTTTACAATAGTGTTGATAATTACAAAGCATCGCAACCAAAATGTATAAGTATGGCAATACATGGTGGAAGTGGTACTGATCCTTTCAAATTTCAACATTATACAAGTTTTAATTCAACTTATTCTGTAACAGGTTATCCAACTGTTATTGTAAACAGAAAAAGTAAATGGAATGAAAGCACTTCAACTTTAAATTCAGAACTAACAAAATGGGCTCCATTAGGATTGGCAATTGAAAGTAGTACAACTGGTACAGTTATTTCAGGTAAAGTAAAAGTGAAATTTAATGTTACTACCGATAAAACAATGAGAATTGTTGTTGCTTTAGTGGAGAATGGTTTATTAGCAAACCAATCAAATTATTATGCTTCACCTTCAACTACATACGTGCCATATTTGTATGGTGGAGTTAATCCAATTACAAACTTCGTTCATAATTATGTTTTAAGAAGAACTTCAACCGATTTGTTTGGAGATATTATTCCTACTGCATCACAAGTTAAGAATGGTATTTACGAATTGAATTTTAATATGTCAACAAGTGGAAATACTTCTTCAGGTACTTATACTGTTATACCTGCAAATTGTGGTATTGTTGCTTTTGTTGTTGATGGAACTTCTACTAACAAAGGAGTTTATAATGTACAATATGCAAGTGTTGGTTCTACTAAAAACTTCGATTAATTTTTTTTATATTTTAAATAGAGCCAACTAACTAGTTGGCTCTATTTATTTCAACAATAATTTCGGAAATCTATTTATATCTGCTTCTGCATTTATTTTTTTATTTTTTAAAATTGAATCTACAAGTTCATTTGCAAAATAAGGAGCTAATGAACATCCTTTTGTTCCCATGCCATTTAAGATGCCTATTTTAGACTCTAAAGGATGAAATCCTACAAATGGTCTTCGTTCAATATTTGCTGGTCTAATAGAAGCAATATGGTCTATAATTTTATATTCCAATTTGCACCAATTTTTTAAAGTAAATTCAGTTTTATTTTTAAATATTTCTGTTCGTTTCTCATCAAAAAAATTCCACTCGTAACTACTACCAATCCAAAATAAATTTTCTTTCCAAGGTACAATATTAATTCCATTTTTATAAATTTTGTTTCTTGGCAAATTGTTAATTTCAACTATTAATGCTTCTCCTTTATTAAATGCAAAAGGTAGTTTACTAAACCAACTGTTGTTAATAGAATTAATGCCATCGCAAAAAATAATTTTTGTAGCTCGTATATTTTTGTATTGAACTTTATTATTTAAGATTTGTAATTTATTAATCTCAAAATTTTCTTCCATTAATTTATTGGTTGAGTTTAATTTCTTTCTCCACTCAAATAATAATTTATTTATATCTATTAACCAACAAGGGTTTATTTCTCCAATGCCAAACTTATTATTGAACAATTGAGTGTAATAAGTTTGATTATTTAAGTTGGATAGATATTCATGTTCCTGAATTAATCTTTCATCAAAAGCATTTTTCATTTGTAGCGAAGCATGAAAATCTAGAATATTAATTTGAGAAATAAAATTACAATTTAATTCACTTTCTAAATTTTTGTAGGCTTTAACTGCAAAAGGCATAACATCTTCAATCATCCAAGTTCTTACGTAACGCCTTCCTGTTATAGGGTTTATAATTCCACTTGCCACTTTACTTGCAGTAAAATCTTTTGATTCATCAATTACTAAATAATTAATATGGTTATTTTCAAAAAAATTACTTAAAAAAGTGCCAGAAATACCTTGTCCAATAATTAAATATTCTACATGCATTTTTAATAAATTAAAAATCAACTTCACCAACTAAATAAACACTTCCACAAACTAAAATTAAATCGGTTGATTGTGAATTTAATTTCGCAGACTCTAATGCATCAGTCACATTTAAAAAAGTTTCTCCAATTAAATTAAATTTTGATGCTATTTGTTGTAATTCATTTTGAGGCAAAGCTCTTTCTATTTGCGATTTTGTAAAATAATAATTTGCATTTTTGGGTAGCAAGGATAATACAGCTCTAACATCCTTATCTTTTACCATTCCAATAATTATATGCAGTTTTGTATAACTAATATAATGTAATTGTAAAAGAATTTGTTTTATGCCATCTACATTATGTGCAACATCTAAAATAATTTTTGGATTTTCTTGAATACACTGCCATCTTCCCATTAAGCCAGTTAATTTTTTTACTTGTGATATCGAGTTGTAAATAACTTCGTTATCAATTTTCCAATTCATTTTATTTAATTGATAACATGCTTCTAATACAGTAGTGAAATTTTTTATTTGATAAATTCCTGTGTTATCTAATTTGTAATTTGAATAATTTGTTTCTTCATTTCGTTTAATACTTATTTCTAAAAAGTTTGCAATTGATTTATGATGAGAAGTATAATAATTATCTTGTGCAAAAAATATTTTAGAATTTTCGTTTATTGCTTTTTTAATAAAAATACTTTTTGTTTCTGATGTATATTCACCAATAACAATGGGGGTATTTTTTTTAATAATACCTGCTTTTTCAAATGCAATTTCTTGTATAGTATTTCCAAGTATATCCATGTGATCGAAACCAATATTTGTAATAATTGATAGTATGGGATTAATAATATTTGTGCTATCTAATCTGCCACCCAAGCCAGTTTCAATAATTGCAATATCAACTTTTTGCTTTGCAAAAAAATCAAACCCCATTGCAACTGTTAATTCAAAAAAAGAGGGTTTTATTAATTCTAATTGGGGCTTTATTTTCTCTACAAATTCAATTACAAAATCTTTACTGCACATTATTCCATCAATTCTAATTCTTTCTCTAAAATCTTTTAAATGTGGCGAAGTATAAAGTCCAGTTTTATAACCAGCAGTTTGCATTATTGCTGCCAACATATGGCTGGTACTGCCTTTGCCATTTGTGCCTGCAATATGTATTGATTTAAATTTAAGATGTGGATTGCCAATAAGATTGCAAAGCTTAATTGTGTTTGTTAAATCTTTTTTATATGCAATTGCACCCACTCTATGAAACATGGGAAGTTGAGTATATAAATATTCAAGTGTTTCGAAATAGTTCATTAATGTGTTATCCTAAAGTCGAATGAAATTGTTCCTTTTTGTTCGCTTGAACCTGTAGAAAATTTTATTAACATTGCTTTAGTTGTAGCAATTTGTCTGATGTTTTTATTAGTTGTAGTTGTACCTCTAGGATTAACAATTGCTGATAATACTTTTCCATCTTCGTTAACAACTACATCAACTGCAACTTTAGCATTTTCATTAAAATCATCTTGAAAACTGGGTCTTCGAGAAATAGTTCTGCCAGTTAATCCACTTTTAATATTAATTCCATTACCTGATGAACTATTGCCAGTATAACTATCACTATTTGGATTTCCATTTGGATTACCTTGATCTCCTATTCCACCAGCAATACCCTGATTTTTTACTCCATTATACGAGTCATTTTTATTGCCTCCAGGATTTGTTTTTATACCACCAGAAAAAACAGCTTTTGGAGTGGGTTCTTTTGGAGTTATTATTTTTGGAGTTATAATTGGCTTTACAATTGGAATTGTTGCTGGCTTTATTTCTTTTGGCGTTGGTACTATTTTTACTGGTTTAGTTGATGCACTAATTGCTACATCACCTTTATCATCAATAACATTTTCAACAGGTGTGCTAACTAGTGGTGTTGTATTTGAATTATTTTCTGAAACTGAGGTTTCACCAGGTGTTTCAGGGGCAACATCACCAAGTCCAGTTTCACTATTTCCAAGATTTACTTCTATTCCCTCATCAGAAGTTGGAGGGGGAATAATTGGAAGTGACCATTGTGTTAAGAGAAAAAATAATAAAATAAATCCACAAATAAAAACAGTTATGGTTAGTGCTTTTATGTTTTTATTTCTTTCAAAATTTATATCAGCTAACTTACTATTCATTAATTGTATAATTATTTTGTAAAGTTTAAAACACAATATTACAAATACAATATTTAAAAAAGCGTTAAGCTTTAAATAAATGAGTAGTAAAACAAATATTTATTAAGCAATTAAATTTTGATTTTAAGCCCAAAGGTTTTTTGGGTAATCAGCAGCGTCAACTAATTTGTTGATGTTGTTTTTAACTGAAGCTGCGTCTTCCTTATAAGTTACTCCAAACCATTTTGAGGTTGTTGGAATAACTTTTACAGATCCAGTTTTGTTTTGTATAAAATGATTTGTAACGCTTGGTAAAAAAAATTCTGATTTCAATTCCTTTCCAGATTCTTGAAGAAAAATTTTAAATTCTGCTTCGCATAAATCAATAATATTTGGTGCAAAACAAAAATGATTCATACTTACTTGGCTTTCTTTTAATAACTCCCTTTCAATACTGTTTTCTTCATAAACAATTTTTTGCTCTTGATTTAAGAAAATCTTTGTTCGTTCGTTAATTTCAATTAAATTATTATTTTTGTCAGTTTTACAAACCCCACGACTTACACTACCATTTTCGCTTAAAGTATTATTTAATTGATATCCTATTAGACCAAAATTTTCTGAGTTGCATGTGGTTGTTAAAAATTTAAAGGCTTGTTCAAAAGCATCTTTGCCATAATAATCATCAGCATTTATTACAGAAAATGGTTCATTAATTTTTCCTTTGCAGCATAAAATTGCATGTGCTGTTCCCCATGGCTTTGTTCTATTTACTGGCACCTTAAAATCACCAATAAATTTATTGATATCTTGAAAAACATAATCTGTTTTTATTTTACCCAACAGTTTAGGTTCAAAATTATTTTTAAAACTTTCAGCAAATTCTTCTCTAATAATAAAAATAACTTTTCCAAATCCAACTCTAATAGCATCGTAAATGCTATATTCCATAATGGTTTCACCCGATGGCCCAAAAGCTTGAACTTGTTTCATACTGCCGTATCTGCTTGCCATACCTGCTGCAAGAATAATTAACGTTGGTTGCATATTAAAAAAATGGCTGCGAATGTAAGTTTAATAATCTAGTTATTCAAATGAGTTTGATGAAAGCAATTAAGAATCACAAATCAAAATTTAATAATTTGCATTTTAAAATTTGGGATTACAATGAAATTTTATCTATTCTATTGGATAATTCTACATCTTTTTCAGTAATAATATTTCCTGAATCGTGGGTTGAAAGCCATATTTCAACAGTATTCCACTCATTTGTCCAAAGTGGATGATGATTTATTTCCTCTGCAACTAATGCAACCTTCGACATAAAAGCAAATGCTTCAACAAAATTTTTAAACACAAATTTTTTATATAATTTATTATCTATTTTTTGCCACATAAGATTTAATTGTTATTAAAAAAAAATGATATTGTCTTTATTTTTAATTTGTTCATTTGAGAGTTCAACAACCAACTGAACACTTGATATATTTTTAATGGCTTCAATAATTGTTTTACATTGTTCTTCTTCAATTTCCCCTTTCATTAGCCAAATAAAATCCATGTTTCTTAATTCTGGAAGCAAATATTCACCATCGAATTGATTGTGGTAAATATAATGTTTTAAAAAACAATCAGACTCTTTCCATTCGTATATATTAAAATAGTAATCTCTTTTTTTTCTTTTAACTTGAATCTCAATTTCATTATTTAATTTAAATTCAGTGCCTAAAGATTTATTAATTTGCCAACAAAAAAAGTGACTTTTTAATGGTGCAATAATGCCTAATATTTTAGTGTCTTCAAAAAAATTTATTTTAAGAATATCTTGGTCTAAAATTAATTTCATAATTAAAATAAAATTTCAAATTCAAACTCTTTGTCCTTTCGAATTATCTTTAAAATAGTTTTATCTTGTTTTTTAAATTTGCCTAAAGTTTGCATATAACTCATCATGTCAGTTATTTTGTAATCGCCTAATTGAATTAAAATGTCACCGGCTAACAAACCAATTTTTTCGGCAATTTTTCCAGAACTTACACCATCTATTTTTACACCAATTCCCGAATATCCATAATCTGGAATCACTCCTAAACTAACATTAAATTTATTACTTTTTCCAGTACTAGTTTCTCTAGTTTTTGTAAACTCTAATTTGTTTTTTGAGTCTGTTGTTGCTATAATTTTTAAAATTAATTTTATTATTTCATATTCACCTTCAAAATTAATTTTATCAACATCATCAGTTGTTTTATGATAATCAGAATGACTGCCAGTAAAAAAGAAAAGTACAGGAATGTCTTTTCTATAAAAACTAGCATGGTCGCTTGGTCCAGAGCCCGTGCTATCAAATTTACTAATTATACTTGATGATAAGGTTGGTAGAATTTCGCCCCAAATAGGTGATGTGCCAAATCCGCCAATAGTTAATTTATGTGATGTATCGTAACGACCTATCATATCCATATTAATCATATAATTTGGAATAATATTTTTTGTAGGATTTTCTAACCAATATTTACTTCCAAGCAAACCCAATTCTTCACCACTAAAATGAATAATTAAATAATTATTATTTTTATTGTTTGATTGTTTAAGAATTTTTGCTAGTTCAATTAATGCTGCACTTCCACTTGCATTATCATCTGCACCATTGTGCACAGCATGATTATTATCGAGAGCATTTTTATCTTCGCCAAATCCTAAATGATCGTAATGTGCACCTAAAATAATTGTGTTTTTTGCATTATTATCAATATATCCAACTACATTATTAACTTCTCTTAGAGATTCTGTTAACTCAATTTTTAAATTTATATCGTATGTAATTATTGAATCGTTAAAGTACTTTTGAAAAGCTTGATTTGTAATATAAACAACAGGAATAGTTGCAATATTTGATTTATCTTTTTTTAAAAAACTAATATTATCTGCTGTATTGGTACTATTAAAAAATATTAATCCACTTGCGTTTTGGTTTGCAGCTTTTGTTGCTGCTTTTTTTATATACTCGTTAATGTCAAAATGAGTATTTGATTTATTCTCTTCAATTTCTTTACTAACATCACAAAACCAAATTTCATTACTTTCTTTTAAAGCAACTGTTGCTTTACTTGAAGTCTTAGAACTTGCACTAAATGCTAATGGAAAAAAATCTTCATTTAGTTTTAAATAGTTGCTATTTATTTTTAAAAAAGTGGTTTGATCGTTAAATATTTTCCCTTCATTAGTTGAAAATTTTTGAATATAATTTGTAGTAGTTGATTCTAATCCAATTAATTTATACTGATTAACTAAATAATTCATTGCTAATTTTTCGCCAATTGTTCCAGTTCTTCTTCCCTCTAAAGAATCGCTTGCTAAAAAAGTTATATGTTTTTTTAAATTATCAATCAATTCTATTTTTTCAATCCTCAATTTTTCTGCTGCTAATTTTAATAGCTTTCTCTTGCTTTGTGTAAACGAAAAAAGCGGTGAAGCCAACAATAAAACGAGTACAATTTTTCGCATTAAAATAGAATTAGAACAACGAAATTAATTTCAAATTAATTAAATATCGAAGAATTAAAAGTTTTCTGCTTTATTTTAAGCGTAAACAGATATAATTATTGTTGATTTTATAGTAAAAATCCCTATTTTTGCCGACCCAAAAAAAAGTTATATGGGAAAGAATCGTGAATTTGAAATAGCTTTTGTAGGGTTAAAACCAGGTGCTCATGAATTTGAATACTTGATTAAAGATAGTTTTTTTGAAAGTTACGGTGAACAAGATTTTATCAATTGTAAAGCAAACGTAAAGCTTAATCTTGATAGAAAAAAGGGTTTTATGCAATTGCATTTTGATATTGCAGGCACTGTAGATTTAGATTGTGATAGATGTGGAAATACAGTAAACAAAGAACTTTGGGATGAGTATGATATGATTGTAAAACTTGTAGAGGAACCTCAAGTAATGAACGATCAAGAGGAAGATCCTGATGTTTATTATATTGGTTTAGGAGAAAGTCACTTACATTTAAGTGATTGGATTTATGAATTTGTTTGTTTAAGCATACCATTACAAAGAGTTTGTAAAATTGATGAAGAAGGGAAATCACTTTGTAATCCAGAAGTAATTGCAAAGCTGAAAAAAATGGAAGAAGAAATAAATAAGCAAAATAATCCTTTATGGAAAGGGTTAGAAAATTTGAAAGATTTAAATAATTAAGTATAAAAATATAAATTTAGCATTATGCCTAATCCAAAGCGTCGCCACTCACAACAACGTAGTGCAAAAAGAAGAACACATTATAAAGCTCAAGAAGTTACTTTATCAAAAGATACAACTACTGGAGAAATTCATGTGCGTCATCGTGCACATGTTAATGAAGGAAAACTTTTCTATAAAGGAAAATTAGTTTCTGAAAAAGCACCTTTAAAAGCTTAAAGGCTTTTATGAATATTGGCTTTGATATGATGGGTGGAGATTTTGCCCCTGTTGAAGCGGTGAAAGGACTCTCAAATTATTTGCAGCAACATACAAATGTTGCTGCTATTGTTTTTTGTATAGGTAATGAACAAGAATTAACTCCATTATTAATAGAAAATAATATTATTGATAGAGTTAAAATAGTGCATGCTTCAGAAGTTATTGGTTACAACGAACATCCAACAAAAGCATTAAAAGAAAAACCAAATAGTTCTATTGCAATTGGTTTTAAAATGTTAGCACTAGGAGAAATTGATTCTTTTATTAGTGCTGGAAATACAGGAGCTATGTTAGTTGGCTCTATGTTTAGTTTAAAATCTGTTGCTGGAATTTTACGACCAACAATTGCTACAGTTATTCCAAAAATTAATGGTACTTTAGGATTGTTATTAGATGTTGGTTTAAATGCAGATTGTAAACCAGAACATCTTAATCAATTTGCTTTATTAGGGACAATTTATGCTCAAAATATTTTAAATATTTCACATCCTAAAGTTGGGTTAGTAAATGTTGGAGAAGAAGAAGGAAAGGGAAATATGCTATCTCAAGCATCTCACTTATTGTTAAAAGAAAATACTAAAATTAATTTTATTGGTAATATTGAGGGACGAGATTTTTTTAATGAGAAAGCTGATGTAATGGTTTGCGATGGTTTTACAGGAAATGTGATTTTAAAAATGGCTGAAAGTTTTTATGAACTTGCACAAGAACGTGGGTTTGCAAACGACACTTATATTAATAGATTTCATTATCAAAATTATGGTGGCACACCAGTATTAGGAGTTGCAAAACCCGTTATAATTGGTCATGGTATTAGTAATGATATTGCTTTTATGAATATGATTGACCTTTCTGTTAAAATGATTGAAACAGATTTTTGTAATAAAATGTCTGACAGTTTAGCTATTTAAAAATATATATATGGGAATACTAAAACAGTTTGCCGAATATTTATACTTGAGAAAAAAAGATCCAAATGAGAAACCAACTCAGTGGATGAAATATATGCATGGAATTAATAGACTAACAATAATAATTTTTCTTTTAGGTATACTTTATTTAATTATTAAAAGATTATTTCTTTAGAGCCTTATTTAATATTAGTTCAAGGTCTAATAAACTTTCTTCCTCTTCTTTAGTATCTACTAAATTTACAGAATTTTTTGATTGAGATGTTGCAAACCAAAGTAAAGCCATACTTACATAGTCTTGCATGTCTTTACCTGCTAATTGAGTTTTATATTCAATAATTTTTTCGTTAATTAATTTTACGGTACTGCGTAAAATTTCTTCGTCAGTAACTTCAACTTTTAGTCGGTAAGTTCTATCGGCAATTACAATATTTACGGGTAACAATTCTGCCATTTTAATCTTTACTTAATAGTGTTAAACAAGTGTCGATTTCTTTTATATAACCATTAATTCTCTTTTCAATAATTTGTTTATCTTGACTATTTAATTGAGAAGAACTAATTTGTGTAGTAGTAATTTTTTGTTGAAGTGTTTGTATTATTTGATGTTTTTCTGCTAAATCAATTCTGCTTTTTGCGAGTTGAGAATTAAGCATTAAATTTTCTTTCTGCAAATGTTGATATTGCTTAATTAGTAGTTGCAATTTTTCTTTAATTTCTTTAATTTTTTCTTGCATATACAAAATCTAAAATTTTTATTTTCTAATTTCTGCATTTAACTCTAACTCAAAGTTTTTAATTAACTTATTCATATTAACATCTATCTCAACGTCTGTAAGTGTTTTTTCTTCATCAATAAAAGTAAAGTTAATAGCCAAAGATTTTTTGCCAACTCCTAATTTATCACTTTCAAAAACATCAAATAGCCTTGTATTGTTTAGAGTATAAATATTTAGTTTTTTAACAATAGATTCGATTTGAAAATATTGAACATTTTTTTCAACTACAATGGCTAAATCTCTTTGTACACTTGGAAATTTCGATACTTCTTTATAAACTATTTTTTTATTTTCTAATAATTCTAAAATTGGAACAAACAAAAAATTTATATAAAAAACTGTTTGCTTAATATCAAATTTATTTAAAACCGATTTATTTATTTCTGATACGATTCCTAATAAATTTTGATTATCAAATATTTCATATTCACTATTATCATTTTTTCTAAAATTAATATCATTAAAGCCAATTAATTTTAATATTGATGTTGCCATTCCTTTAGCCTTAAAAAAATCGTTTTGTTTCGATTTTTCTTTCCAGCTTTCATCTTGTGTTAACCCTGTAAAATATAAAACTATTTGTTCAGTTTCTAAATATTTACCTTGCTTTTTTTGAGTGTAAGATTTGCCAAATTCGAATAGTAATAAATTATTATTTTTTCTGTTAATATTAAATGCAATTGTTTCTAATCCTGATTCAAGCATCGAAGGTCTCATAATATCTAAATCAGCACTCAAACTATTCAGCATTTTTACTGAACTATTTAATATTTGCTCACTATAATATTTGCTGTTGGTAATAGAATTAGTAAGTATTTCATTAAATCCTTGTCCTACTAAATAGTTGGCAATTTTTTCTCGTAAGTTCTCTCTTAAAGTATTAGCATTTATAGAAGGAGATATGGTTATTGTTGTTGGAATTTCAATATTATCTATTCCATCAATCCTCAAAATTTCTTCAACAATATCTGCAGTAATATTAGTATCTGGTTTACTAAATGGAACTGCTATTGAAAGTTCTTCAATTCCTTCTCTAATTATTTCAAATCCTAATGCTTGTAAAATTTTTTTTACTGCATCGGGATGATAAATTTTGCCACTTAATTTTTTTAAATATTGATAGTTTAATGTTACCTGATTTTTTTCTTTAGGTGCTGGAAAAATATCAATAAACTCACTCGAAATTTCTCCACCTGCAATTTCTATAATTAATGTAGCTGCTCTTTTTAAAACGTTTACAGTGTTGCTAATATCAACACCTTTTTCAAATCTTGTTGCAGCATCTGTTCTTAAATTATGAAACAATGAAGATTTTCTAATTGAAACAGAATTAAAGCATGCACTCTCTAAAAAAATGTTAACAGTAGATTCTGAAACACCACTATTTAGCCCGCCAAAAATACCAGCTATACAAAGTGGATTTTTATTTCCATCACAAATCATCAAATCGGTTGAAGATAATTTTCTTTCCTTTTCATCAAGTGTAATAAATAACTTTCCTTCAGCTAAACAGGTAATAATAATTTCTTCTCCTTCAATTTTATTAGCATCAAAAGCATGTAAAGGTTGCCCAGTTTCGTGTAAAATATAATTTGTAATATCTACTATATTATTTATAGTTCTTACTCCAATTGCATTTAATTTATTTTTTAACCAATCTGGAGAATCGCCTACTTTAATTCCTGTAATATTAACTCCTGCATATCTTAAACAAGCTTCAGTATTTTCTACATTTATTTTAGTAGATTTTTTTGTTTGATGTATTTTTAAATCATTTTTAAAAGGCAAAACAACTTTTGATATTGAATTAGAATGATGTGAAAGATAAGCACACACATCTTTTGCAACGCCTAAGTGGCTCATTGCATCCATTCTATTGGGAGTTAATCCAATTTCAAAAATCCAATCAGAATATGATGTAAAATAATCTGAAACATTTGATCCAATGATAACATCGTTTGGCAAAACAATTATTCCATCATGATTATTTCCAAGTCCTATTTCATCTTCAGAGCAAATCATTCCATGACTTTCAATACTTCTAATTTTTGCAACCCTCATGGTTATTGATGCTCCATTTATTGGATAAATAGTTGTACCAACAGTTGCAACAATTACTTTTTGGCCAGTAGCCACATTAGATGCACCACAAACGATTTGTAGATTTTCTGCAGCTCCAATATTTACTTTTGTAACAGATAATTTATCTGCATTAGGATGTTTATTGCATTCTAATATTTCACCAATAATTAATCCATTTAATCCTCCTTTAATGCTTTCATATTTTTCTAAACTTTCTACTTCTAATCCTATTGAGGTTAAAATTTTAGAAAGCTTTTCTGGTTCAATTATTTCTGGCAAATATTCGCTTAACCAATTATAACTAATCGTCATTTTAATTTATGCTTTATGCAAATATAAGTGTTGGTAGTGCTTGGCTGCAACATAAAAAAAAGAGACAAAGTTTTAACTTTGCCTCTTTTAAATTATGGAATAAGAAATTATTCTTTTTTATTTTTTTTGTCTTTTTTATCCTTTTTGTTTTCTTTAAACCTCATGTCTGGTGTGCCATCAGCCTTTTTTGGTGCATCAGCTTTTTTGTCCACTTTATTTTCTTTAAATCTCATATCGGGTGTACCATCTTTTTTCATTTTAGAATCATCTACCTTCTTTGATTCTTTCATTGGAGAAACTTCTTTTTTAGTTTCAACCTTTTTCATGTCTATTTTTTGACTAGATTTTGTTGCACTAGTTTCTTTTTTTGCTTGAGCAGATGTTGTTGAGGTTATTATTGAAACAACCAACAACAGAGTTAAAAATTTTTTCATG
>JANOVK010000252.1:0-9225 GCA_031417315.1 Chitinophagaceae bacterium
CCTCTCCAAACTACTGCATTTTTTTCATCAACCAATAATCCAATACTCATTAATTTAATACCAAATTTTTCTAAAGGTACAATTACTCCTTTTCCTTCAACTTCTTTCATCATAGGCCTTTCACCTCTTACACCAAACATAATAGGCACACTTGGCCCGTAAATATCAGCATCCATTAAACCAACTTTGGCACCACCTTGAGCAATGGCAATAGCTAAATTTGCAGCTACTGTACTTTTTCCAACCCCACCTTTTCCACTAACTACTGCAATAATATTTTTTACTCCTGGCAAAACTTTTTTATCAGTTCTATTTGTTGTTGTATTTGAAGTGAAATTTACTTGTACTATTGCTGATTTATTAACTAATAATTTTATAGCGTTTATACATGCATTACTCATCATATCTTTCATAGGACAGGCGGGCGTTGTAAGAACAATTGTAAATGATACTTTATCATTTTCAATCACAATATCTTTAATCATATTTAATGTAACCAAATCTTTGCCTAAATCTGGCTCTTGAACATTTGAAAGTGCTTGTAATATTTCTGGTTGTGTCATTTTATCTAGAAAATTTTTGTTAAAAAACTGGAAAGGCTGCAAATTTAGCTACTGAGATGTTTACTTTGTTGAAAGAATTTTAATCATAAATTAGTTTTGGCAAATGATGAGGTATTTACAAATTTTATTTCTGCTAACATTTTTTTCTGCTACAGTTTTATTTGCACAAAATAAACAACATAAAGACAGTGTTATACAACTTTATGGCGTTGTAATGACTGCAGATAGTTTACAAGGAATTCCTGCTGTAAGTATTGTTGTGGTTAATAAAGGAAGAGGGACAATTACAAATGGATATGGTGTATTTTCTATTGCTGTTTTAAAAGGAGATAAAATTACTTTTAGCTCGGTAGGTTTTAAAGACAAAACAATATTAATCCCCCATAATTTATCAGATAATCAATATAGTGTTATTCAATTATTAGTTAACGATACTACTTATTTGCCTGCAACTATTATTAAAGCAAAACCATCGAGAGAACAATTTGAAAGAGATTTTGCTGCTTCGAGAATTAATGATGATGCTTATGAAATTGCTCGTCAGAACACAGAAGACAGTAAACTTAGGGCTTTGATGGCAACCTTACCTGCAGATGGCAAGGAAGCTGTAAATTTTCAGTTTAGACAACAAGCAGCAAAATATTATTATGCTGGGCAAATTCCTCCACAAAACATTTTTAATCCATTAGCTTGGGCCGATTTTATTAAATCGTGGAAACGCGGAGATTTTAAAAGAAAGAAATAAATTTTAATTATTAATTGTTAGTTGTTAATTGTAAATTATTAACAATATTTGTTTAAAAATCATTAACAATTTATACTTAATAATTACGAAGTGCAACAATATCATAAATTACTTCAATATATATTAGATAATGGTGTTTCTAAAACTGATAGAACAGGAACCGGAACTTTAAGTTGTTTTGGTTATCAGATGAGGTTTAATCTTCAAGATGGGTTTCCATTAGTTACTACAAAAAAATTGCATTTAAAAAGTATTATTTATGAACTTTTATGGTTTTTAAATGGAGATACCAATGTTAAATATTTAAACGAAAATGGTGTAAAGATTTGGGATGAATGGGCAAATGAAAATGGAGAATTGGGCCCTGTATATGGAAAGCAATGGCGTAGCTGGCAAGGTGTTGATGGAAAAAAATTCGATCAAATAGCCGAAGCAATTCATCAAATAAAAACTAATCCAGATAGCAGAAGAATAATTGTAAATGCGTGGAATGTTGGAGAATTAAGTGAAATGGCTTTAATGCCATGTCATGCACTTTTTCAATTTTATACTGCCCCCACCAACTCCCCCAATGTGGGAGAGAAAATAAAACTATCTTGTCAGCTCTATCAAAGAAGTGCAGATGTTTTTTTGGGAGTTCCATTTAATATAGCTTCTTATGCATTATTAACCATGATGATTGCACATGTTTGCGACTTAGAAGTTGGTGAATTTGTTCACAGTTTTGGAGATGTACATTTATATAATAATCATTTAGAACAAGCAAGATTACAATTACAACGAATTCCATTTGATTTGCCAACAATGAAAATTAATCCAGAAGTCAAAGATATTTTCAATTTTAAATTCGAAGATTTTACTTTAGAAAATTATCAAGCACATCCACCTATTAAAGCAACAGTGGCAGTATAGATAAATGTAAATTGTAAATGGTTTTAAGGAATTGGGGATTGGGAATTAAGAATTAAGAATTAAAAATTATAATTATCAATCAATAAATCATAAATAATAAATTTTAAATCTTAATTAATTTGAATATCTCTATCATAGTTGCAGCTTCAAAAAACAATGTAATTGGAAATAAAAATCAATTGCCGTGGCATTTGCCAAACGACATGAAATTTTTTAAGCAAACAACTTGGGCAATGCCAATTGTAATGGGCAGAAAAACTTTTGAGTCAATTGGAAGTAAACCATTAAAAGGTAGATTTAATATTATAATAACCAAACAATCCTCATACAACTCAAATGGAGCAAGTGTTGTAAATAGTTTCGAGAATGCAATTGAATTGGCAAAAAAAAATGATTATAAAGAAATAATAATTTGTGGTGGTGGTGAAATTTATAAAGAAGCAATGCCAATTGCCCATAAAATATTTATTACAAGGGTTGATACCATTATTGATGGCGATACTTTTTTTGAAATGGATATTAATAATTGGACCTTGGTTTTTAAAGAACCAAATTTAGCTGACGAAAAACATAAATTTAATTACTGCTTCGAAACTTGGATTAGAAACTAATTTATATGGATTTTATTAAAACTGCTTATGTTTTTTTAGTTCCTATACTATTTTTTTTAAGTTGGTTTATTAAAAAAGATTTTAAGTTTTTTATTATAAACTTATTAATTGTAGCTAACCTATTACAATTATTTTATTCGCTTTTTTTTATAAAAGAATTGTACAATTATTATCAACTAGCAAAAATTATTGGGTTTGATTTTTTTCCAAACAATCGCATTAATTTAGGTTGGCAAGAAACAAGAATATTATTAATAATTTTTTTACCTTTTTTATTTCTTATTAAGAAAATTAGTTCAGATAAATTGCTAAGTATATGTGTATTTTTCTTGTTGATATTCGATGAAATAAAAAAATTAATTTTTTCAAAATCTAGTTCATTAAATTTTAGCCTCATCAATTTTTCAACTCAAAACTTGTTATTGAACTTAATGAATTATATAAGTTGTTTTATTTTTATGTACACCTTATTATGGTTTTTAAAAAGGTTATCACATCAACAAAGTAAATTGTAATAAATAATGTATAATAAGTTACAATTGCTGTTTAAGTATATTAAGTTTTATTTTATTGCATCAAATGGAAAAGGCCATGGAATGCACTCTCCATTTGTGTTTGATTTTATTACGAAAGTGCTTAATGATAAAGCATTTTACGAAAGTTATAAAAATATAGAATCCATTGATTCTTTATTAAATCAACAAAAATATAATCGATTATTATTTAGAATAATTAAATATTATCAACCAATTAATATTGTAGAAATTGGAACTGAACAAGGCATAACAACTGCATATTTAGCAAATGCAAAACCTGATGCTCGAATAACAACTCTAGAAATTTGTACATATAATAGTAAACTCATAAAAGAAAATTTTAACCACTTAAAATTAAAAAATATTGAACTTATTAAAGGTGATATAAACTTAACATTAAACAATACAATTTCTCAAATTAAATTGTTAGATTTTGCATTAATTAATAGTTCTTCCAACTACAATCAAACTTTATATATTTTTAGTTTAATATTAAAATCATCTAACAACAATACCATTATTGTTTTAAATAATATCAATAAAAATTCAGCTGCTGAAAAAACTTGGAATACAATAATTAATGTACCAGAAGTTACTACTTCGATCGATTTATTTAATATGGGTATTGTATTTCTTAAGAAAGAATTTAAGGCAAAACAAAACTTCAAAATCAGATTTTAATTTAAAATAATTACCTTGCAACTTATAACAATGAAATTTTTACGCAAAAATCTTGATTTTTTAGACCATCTCTAATAGCAATAGTATACATTACAATTAACAATATGTATATGCATTTGTTATACTTTCATTCAATTTATTAAATACTAAACTCATAATTTATTTATGCAATCAAATAATAATTTATCTGAACAAAGTTCTTATTATTTACAATTAGAAGAAACTTTTGGAGCCCATAATTACCATCCCATACCTGTTGTTTTAGACAAAGGCGAAGGTGTTTTTTTATTCGATGTTGATGGTAAAAAATATTTCGATTTTTTAAGTGGATATTCTGCAGTTAATCAAGGTCACTGTCATCCAAGAATTATCAATGCTTTAATAGAACAATCAAAAAAATTAACCTTAACATCAAGAGCTTTTCATAATAATTTGCTCGGAGAATATTCAAAATTCATCACATCCTATTTTGGCTATAACAAAGTGCTGCCAATGAATACAGGAGTTGAGGGAGGAGAAACAGCAATTAAATTAGCACGTAGATGGGCTTATACAAAAAAAGGAATAGAAAACAATAAAGCTAAAATAATTTTTGCAGAAGGCAACTTTTGGGGAAGAACTTTAGCTGCAATTTCATCATCAACCGACCCATCAAGTTATAAAGGATTTGGACCTTACATGGCAGGTTTTGAATTAGTGCCATATAATGATTTAATAGCATTAGAAAAATCATTTCAAGATAAAAATGTTGCAGCTTTTATGGTTGAGCCCATTCAAGGAGAAGCTGGTGTTGTAATACCTGATAATGGATATTTAAAAGGTATTAGAGATTTATGTACAAAATACAATGTGCTATTTATTGCAGATGAAATTCAAACTGGTTTATGTAGAACAGGAAAAATGTTAGCCTGCGATCACGAAAATGTTCGACCAGATATTTTAATTCTAGGTAAAGCTTTAAGTGGTGGAGTTTTGCCAATTAGTGCTGTATTGTGTGATGATTTTATTATGATGAATATAAAACCAGGTGAACATGGAAGTACATATGGTGGAAATCCTTTAGCTTGTGCTGTTGCAATAGAATCTTTAAAAGTATTAAAAGATGAAAAGATGGCTGAAAATGCAGAAAATATGGGTCAATTATTAAGAGAAGAATTAGCAACTTTAAATTCTCCCTTTATAAAAATCATTAGAGGAAAAGGTTTATTAAATGCTATAGTAATTGAACATGAAAATAAAGATGCTTCTTGGGATTTATGTATAGAATTAAAAAATAATGGATTGCTTGCAAAACCAACACATGGAGATAAAATAAGATTTGCACCACCTTTAAATATTACTAAAGAACAAATATTAGCATGTGTTGGAATAATTGAAAAGTCGTTAGCCATTTTAGAAAAAAAAGAAAAATTATCTTATTGCTAAAACAATCAAAACAAGAATTCAAAACCTTAAATTTGCAATCTAAATGTTTCTATGCTAATTGAAGCTGGTACACTTTTAAAAAAAATTAATAATCCTTACGACTTAAAAAAAATAAGTCGTGAGCAATTGCATCAAGTTTGTGATGAACTTAGGCAATATATTATTGATATTGTAAGTGTACATGGTGGACATTTTGGTGCAAGTCTTGGCGTAGTTGAACTTTCAGTTGCCTTGCATTATATTTATAACACTCCCTACGATCAATTAGTTTTGGATGTTGGTCATCAAGCTTATGGTCATAAAATATTAACTGGGCGTAGAGATAATTTTATTACCAATAGAAAATATAAGGGCTTAAGTGGTTTCCCAAAAAGAAGCGAAAGTGAATATGATACTTTTGGTGTTGGACATTCATCAACTTCTATCTCAGCAGCGTTGGGTATGGCTATGGCAGCAAAATATAAAGGCGAAAACAGAAAAAGTGTTGCCACTATTGGTGATGGAAGTATGACTGCAGGTATGGCTTTTGAAGCCATGAATCATGCTGGAGTTGCAGATAGTGATTTGTTAGTTATTTTAAATGATAACTGCATGAGCATTGACCCCAATGTTGGTGCATTAAAAGAATATTTAACCGATATTTCTACTTCTCCTACATACAATAAAATGCGTGATGAAGTTTGGAATTTAATGGGCAAAATGCCTATTGGCAAAAGCTTTACTCGTAATATGGCAAGCAAACTTGAAGCGAGTTTAAAAGGAGTAATTAGTCAGAGTAGTAATTTATTCGAAGCATTAAAATTTAGATATTTTGGACCCATTGATGGGCATAATATTTCTAATTTAATTGAAGTTTTAAAAGATTTAAAAAATATTCCTGGTCCTAAATTATTACATATAGTAACTGTAAAAGGTAAAGGATATTCATTAGCAGAAAAAGATCAAACAAAATGGCACGCACCAGGTTTATTTGATAAGGTTACTGGAGAGATTTACAAAAAGAAAATAGAAGTTCCTCAACCCCTCAAATATCAGGATGTATTTGGTTATACCATAATTGAATTAGCCAAAGCCAATAATAAAATTATGGCTGTAACACCTGCAATGCCAAGTGGTTCATCATTAAAATACATGATGGAACAAATGCCGGATAGAGCATTTGATGTTGGAATTTGTGAACAACATGCTGCAACACTAAGTGCAGGTTTAGCGACACAAGGATTAAAAGTTTTTTGTAATATATATTCTTCTTTTATGCAACGTGCATACGATCAAGTGGTGCATGATATTGCCATTCAAAAACTACCTGTTATACTTTGTTTAGATAGAGCAGGATTGGTGGGTGAAGATGGGCCAACACACCATGGCTGTTACGATATACCTTATTTCCGTTGTATTCCACACATGATAGTTTCGGCTCCAATGAATGAAAAAGAATTACGAAACTTAATGTATACTTCACAATTAGAATCAACAAAAAATCCTTTTGTAATTCGTTATCCAAGAGGAGAAGGTGTGTTAGCAGATTTACAAAAAGATACTATGGCTGAAAAATATCCTTTTGAAGAAATACAAATTGGTAAAGGCAGAAAATTAAAAGATGGTAGAGATATTGCCATTCTTTCATTTGGTCACCCAGGAAATTTTGCACAAGTTGCAATAAGAGAATTAAGAACAGATGGTATTGATCCTGCACATTACGATATGCGTTTTGTAAAACCAATTGATGAAGAATTATTACATGAAGTATTTGGCAAATACAATAAAATAGTAACCATTGAAGATGGTACAACTATTGGAGGTTTTGGAAGTGCTGTATTAGAATTTATGGTACAACATAATTATTCTGCAGAAGTTAAAATGTTAGGCATTCCAGATAGATTGGTTGAACATGGTAGTTTAAAAGAATTGTATAGAGAATGTAATTACGATGAACAAGCAATTGTTGAAACTGTAAGAGAAATGATGAAGGATAAAGTGAAAGTGAGTGAGTTGATGGGATAACAAATTAATTGTAATTTCACAAAAACAAAAATTATGAAATTAATACTATCAAATAATGTTGTTTGGCAAGAAGAAAAATACTTTGTTGCACAATGTTTAAATGTGGATGTATCTAGTTTTGGTGAATCTAAAGATGAAGCATTAGATAATTTAAAGGAAGCCTTGGAACTATATTTTGAAGATAATGATGCTAATTATACATCAATTACAAAACCTGAGTTAGTTAATACAGAAATAGGTTATGCCTAAACTTTATTCATCTTCTCACATATTAAAAGTGTTGTATTCGTTAGAATTTGTTTTTGTATCTCAAAAAGGTAGTCATATATAACTTAGAAAAATAGGCAACCCAACATTAACAGTCATTATTCCTGCTGATAGAAAAGAAATTCCATTTGGTACATTTCGTTCAATTTGCAGACAAGCAAATTTGGATGTTAAAGATTTTGAGTAAGAAAGAATTATTGGTGAAGAACACCAACAATGGATAGAAATCATAACCAATAGATGAAACAAAATTATATAACGATTTTTTTTATAGTTTTCTTAAGCTTTAAAAGTATTTCGCAAAATCAATTTTCTAGAAAAATTTTAAGTTATGAACTTGGAAAGACTGGATTAGTACACAATTTATACTTCGATAATAAAATTTCAAATAGTTCTTATGGGTATAGAGTTGGCATAGGGAATAATTTTAGCGGAGAAGTATTTTTTGGAAAATTCAGTATTGGGGTTTATAGATTAATTGGAACAAAAAATAAATTTTTTGAATTGGGAATCGATATTGATAGAATCTTTGTTGAATCCTACTCATCTGACCAACCAGGACTTGGTAGTCTTGTATTCCCAGATTACACAACCAAAATATTTAGTCCTAATTTAAACATAGGTTATAGAAGTTATTCAAAAAAAGGCAGATTGTTTAGAATTGGGATTTCACCATTCTATATTAATAAACTTTTACTTGGAGGGTATATTGGTTTTGGGCTTAAAGATTATAAAAGAAAAAATAAATGATTCAAACAGCAGAGAGAGTTTCTCATAGAGATTTAAGTGATAATTACGTTTATCAACGTTCCATTTTAGCTTATTTAGAAACTGCCAAGATTATTAGTGGCAAAGTGTTGGAAATTGGTACTGGCAGTGGTTATGGCATTAGTACTGTTGCTCAAAAAACAGAACAATTTGTTACCATAGATAAGTTTGCAGACCCAAAAGTAAAAGAAGAAAATGCCCATTTAACCAATGTTGAATTTCTGCAAATGACTATTCCTCCAATTAGTGGAATAGCAGATAATACTTTTGATTTTGTAATTTCTTTTCAAGTTATTGAGCATATACAAAATGATAAAGAATATGTAAAGGAAATTCATAGAGTTTTAAAACCTAGTGGAAAATTTATTGTTACAACACCAAACAAGCCCATGAGTTTATCTCGCAATCCTTGGCATATTCGTGAATATACTATCCTTGAATTAAAAACTTTATTACTAAAAAGCTTTAGTGTTGTAGAAACAAATGGCACTTATGGCAATGAAAAAGTAATGGAATATTACAATAAGAATAAAGAATCGGTAAATCGTATAATGAAATATGATTTTTTAAATCTCCAATATTTATTACCAAGACAATTATTACAAATTCCTTTTGATATTATGAACAGAAGAAACAGAAGAAATATGTTAAATGCTGATAATACTTTAGTAGAAAGTATTCATCATTCAGACTTTTATGTAACTGCTGCAAAA
>JANOVK010000253.1:0-18624 GCA_031417315.1 Chitinophagaceae bacterium
TAACACAAACTGCAACAACACCACTTGCTGTTGAACAACAATTGATAAAAGAAATTCCAACAGAATTGATTCATAAAGCACATCATTGGTTAATATTACATGGTCGTTATACTTGCTTGGCTCGTAGTCCAAAATGTGAAACCTGTGGCATACAGGATGCTTGCAATTATTACAAAAGAACGTATCTTACCAATTCTTAAATTATTTTATTGAATTATTTAGCTCATGCATATTTATCGTTTAATCATCCACAAATTTTAGTGGGTAATATGATTAGTGATTTTGTAAAAGGTAAAAAGCAATTTGATTTTTGTACTGAAATTCAATCTGGCATTCGCTTACATAGAGCAATAGATTCTTTTACTGATGCTCATCAAATAATAAAAGAAGCTAAAAAAATATATAATTCAGAGTTGGGAACTTATTCTGGTGCGTTTATTGATATTACTCTAGATTATTATTTAGCTAATGATAAATCGATTTTTAAAACTGAGAAAGAACTAGATTTATTTGCATTAAATTGTTATGAAGTTTTAGAAACAAATGAAAATATTTTTCCAGAAAAGTTTGCTCGTTTATTTCCATATATGAAAACACAAAACTGGCTATATCATTATAAAGATGATTATGGAATACAGCAAAGCTTTAGAGGATTAACGAACAGAGCAAAGTACATTAACAAAAATCATCAAGCCTTTAATGTTTTTCTTGAAAAGAAAAATGATTTAAAAAAAGTATATGAAATATTTATAAATGATATTCATGCATTTGCTTGGCAAAATTTTCAAGAAAATATAATTTCGAAAACAAAAAATATTAATATATGAAATTGAATTGTCTTTTTATTACAGTATTTATTATTTCAACAAATTTATTTGCACAACTTAAGCCAACAGATTTAGACAAAAGCCCTATGGATGTTAGCTATTGGCCCAATAATTATCCTATTTTAAAGCTTGATGGGAAAGCAAAAGAAATACCAATTGCAAGAGTAATTTATAGTAGACCCCAAAAAAATAATCGAATTATATTTGATGGAATTATTAAGTATAATGAAATGTGGCGTTTGGGTGCAAACGAAGCAACAGAAATTGAATTTTTTAAAAATGTAAAAATCAACAATAAAACAATTACTAAAGGTCGATATACTTTGTATTGTTTACCAACTAAAGAAAGCTGGACAATTATTATCAATAAGGATAATTTTAGTTGGGGTAATTACTCATACAATATTAAAAATGATGTTTTAAGAATTGATATTCCTTTAGAAAAATGTGAAAATATTATTGAAGCTTTTACAATGTATTTTGTTGAAACAAAAACAGGTGCAAATTTAATTTTTATGTGGGATGATATTAAAGCTTTACTTCCAATTTTATTTTAGTTATGAAAGAATTTAAGGAGAGAATTATTCCTGCAAAAAAACATGTTTATTTAGATGGCCCCAAACCAAGGGTAAATGAATTTTTCTTTGCATGGAATGTGTTAATACAATTTATTAAAGGCTTTAGAACGCTTCATTTTATTGGTCCTTGTATAACAGTTTTTGGTTCTGCTCGATTTAAACCAGAACATGAATATTATAAAGCAGCAGTAGAATTCGGAAAAAGAATTGGTGAATTAGGTTTTGTTACTTTAACAGGTGGCGGGCCAGGAATTATGGAAGCTGCCAATAAAGGTGCTTTCGAAAATGGTGGAAAATCTATTGGTATTAATATTAAACTTCCTTTCGAACAACATGAGAATCCTTACTTACACAAATCTGTAACTATTGATTACTTTTTTGTAAGAAAAACTTTACTCATTAAATATTCTTATGCATTTATTATTATGCCAGGAGGATGGGGTACAATGGATGAATTGTTTGAAACCTTAACACTTATACAAACCAAAACAATTACAAATTTTCCGGTGGTGTTATTTGGTAAAAAATATTTTCAACCCTTGTTTGATTATATTGAATTGATGAGTGAGCAAGAAACTATTTCTAAAGAAGATTTACAATATATTTTATTAACTGATGATTTTGATGAAGCTATTGCTCACATTGCTTCTTACATAAAAGTTAATTATAAAATTAAACCTCGTAAAAATTTTTTGTTACTTTTCAATAAACATTAGAAATAATCAACTTAAAAAAAGTTTAGTAATATTGTTTATTAAAAAATAACCATAGTGAATTTAGTTGAGAAGATTAAACATATTAAAATTTTTCGATCAATAATATATGCAATTGTTGGTGCATTTACTTATCCAGGGTTAGTTATTATAAATAAATTATCTATTAAAGGCACTGAAAACTTAAATAATTTACCCAAAACAAATGTTTTATTTGTAAGCAATCATCAAACTTATTTTGCTGATGTTATTGTTTTCATTCACATTTTTTGTGCAATAAAATGGCGTAAAAAAAATAAATTAGGGCTCCCATTTTATTTACTCAATCCATTTACCAGAATTTATTTTGTTGCAGCCGAGGAAACAATGAATGGAAGTTGGTTAACTAAAATTTTTAAGTTTGCTGGTGCATTAACTATTAAAAGAACTTGGAGATCTGATGGTAAAGAAATTAGTAGAAATGTAGATTTATCTGATACCAATAAAATTTCTAAAGCATTAGAAAAAAATTGGGTCATCACTTTTCCACAAGGCACAACAAAACCTTTTTCGCCTGGCAGAAAAGGAACTGCACATATAATTAAACATAGCCAACCAACTGTTGTACCTGTTGTTATTAATGGGTTTTGGAGAGCATTTAATAAAAAAGGATTGAAATTTAAAAAGAAAGGTTCTATACTTTCTGTAAGATTTAAAGAACCTATGATAATTGATTATACACAACCTGTAGAAATTATTTTAGAAGAAATTATGGATGCAATTGAGCAAAGCAAAAGATTTATGCTTAAAGGCAAACATCATTTAATGAATGCAATTGATAAATAATTTTACTTTTATAGTATTACATACAAACTAAATACCCAACTATCTGACATAATATTCCAAGTGCAAATCCAGCATATATTTCAAGATTGGTATGATTGCTAACAAATAATCTTGCAGTTGCAATTAATCCATTTAAAAGTATTACAAATACTAGTGCTAGACCTAAGTGTGTTTGATAATAAAACGAAAATAAAAATAATGCTGCTAATGCACTACCAGCAGCAATTGTGTGCAAACTAATTTTAATAAAATTATTTATTATTACGCCAACAATTGTGGTACAAAAAATTCCGAAGAAAAAGAATTGTAAAACAATAGGTTGATCAGTTTGATTTTTACTTAAATAATACATCCACCAATAAAAAAACATGGTAATAAAATATGGAATGATTCTTTCCTTTTGAGTTCGTAGAAATATACTTTCACTCAACTTTAAACGCCACATTAAAAAAACAGCGAAAGCAGGAAAAAAAGCTGTCATCCAAAACATACTAAATATTTTTAACTTTAATTTCCACTCTGTAATATCAGTAAACTCGTAAGGAAACTGAACTACTAAAAAAATAAAAACATATGTTGGTATAAACAAAGGGTGAAATAAGTAAGAAATTATTTGAGCAGGAATTCTAATCCAAACTGAACTCTTATTATCATTATTATTTTCTGTCGTCATTTTAAAATACAAATTGCAATAAAGTACAAATATCAAATTAATTCTACCATTTGCTTCAATCAATTCTTTATTCATAATACATTTGTATACTTCTTAAATTTTACAATATGAATGAAAGTTTTGTTACAAGAATAAAATCTGAATTAGCTGAAATCGAATCTGCTGGTTTATTTAAAAAAGAAAGAATTATTACAAGTGAACAAGGACCAGAAATTGTTGTAAATGGCAAAACAGTTTTAAATTTTTGTGCCAATAATTATTTGGGATTGTCCTCTCATCCAAAAGTTATTGAAGCTGCACATAAAACAATTGATACACATGGTTATGGCATGAGTAGTGTACGATTTATTTGTGGTACTCAAGATATTCATAAAGAACTTGAACAAAAAATTGCAACATTTTTAGGAACTGAAGATACTATTTTATATGCTGCAGCTTTTGATGCTAATGGTGGAGTTTTTGAACCACTGTTTAATGAAGAGGATGCTATTATTTCTGATACCCTAAATCATGCTTCAATAATTGATGGTGTTCGATTATGTAAAGCACAACGTTTCAGATACGAACATAATAACATGCAAGATTTAGAAAATAAATTAATTGAAACTTCATCATGTAGAAGTAGAATTATTGTTACAGATGGGAGTTTTAGTATGGATGGAACCATTGCACAGCTTGACAAAATTTGTGATCTTGCCGATAAACATAATGCAATTGTTATGATTGATGAATGTCATAGTAGTGGCTTTTTGGGAAAGACTGGGAGAGGAACACATGAGTATAGAAATGTAATGGGAAGAATTGATATTATTACAGGAACTTTAGGTAAAGCTTTAGGTGGTGCAAGTGGAGGATTTACAAGTGGGCGACAAGAAATTATAGAAATTTTACGTCAGAGAAGCAGGCCTTACTTATTCTCAAATACTGTAGCACCAAGTATTGTAGGGGCAAGCATTGCAGTTTTAGATATGCTAACGGAAACAACAGAATTAAGAGATAAATTAGAATACAATACAAAATATTTTAGAACAAAGATGACTGAAGCTGGGTTTGATATTAAGCCAGGCGATCATCCAATTGTTCCAATAATGTTATACGATGCAGTAATTGCACAAAATTTTGCAGCCAAATTATTAGATGAGGGAATTTATGTAATTGGATTTTTCTTTCCAGTTGTTGCAAAAGGATTAGCAAGAATTAGAGTTCAATTAAGTGCAGCACATAACGAACAGCATTTAGATAAAGCCATTGCTGCTTTTACAAAAGTTGGTAAAGAATTAAGCGTAATTAAATAATAAATTATTGCTCACAAAATTTGTGGCTGCCATCGCAATAAGGTGGGTTTTTAGTTTGTTTACAATTACATAAATAAACTTCTTTTGTTTCTTCAGCAACAAACTTTAAACTTTTATATGGGAATATAGTTTCTCCATTTTCTTCTATGGCTAATTGTTTATGGCTTCCATCACAAAAAGGATTTTTTTCACTCAATCCACATGTACACCAAGCATAGGTTTTATCTTTTTCAACAGTTACACAAGTTGGATGTGTTGCAAAAATTTTAGGTAAATTCATTATAAATATTTTTTTATGTATTGATACAAATTAAACTCTTTATTATTTATACTATTTTCTATTTCAAGTTTTATAGTATTTTTACTCACATCTTTCATTCTTTTACTTTGAATAATTTGAAAAGCTTTTTCTGTAAGTAACCAAGATTGTTTTTCATTTTTTGTAGAAGCATTTAATTGACTATTAAATTCTTCAACTATTTCTTCAACTCCATTTTTTTGGGTTGCTATTGTTTTAATAATTTTTACTTCGTTTTGATGTGTGTGAAAAGTTGGGGCCAACATCATTTTTAAATTATTAACAAAAGCATCAGCACCGGGTCTATCTGCCTTATTTATAACAAACAAATCAGCAATTTCCATTAAACCAGCTTTCATTGTTTGAACTTCATCACCAGCTTCTGGTACTAATACAACCATTGTAAAATCTGCTAAACCAGCAATTTCAATTTCACTTTGCCCAACTCCAACTGTTTCAATAATAATATAATCAAAATTTGCAGATTTCATTACATCAGTTATCTCTATAATTTTTGGATGCAAGCCACCTAAACTTCCTCTTGTAGCTAACGACCTTATAAAAACTTTTGGATGATTATACCAATTACTCATTCTAATTCTATCTCCTAATAAAGCACCCAAATTAAAAGGAGAAGATGGATCAATGCAAATTACTCCAACTCTTTTATTTTCATTAACAAGTTGTTCTATTATAGCATCAACTAAAGTGCTTTTGCCTGCTCCAGGTGGGCCAGTAATTCCTATTAAAGGAGTTGAGGTTTGTTGCAGTTGTTGTAGAAATTCAAAATATCCATCAACTTCATTTTCTATTAACGAAATACAACGAGCCAATGATTTCTCATTGCCACTAATTATTTCTGTTAATAAATTTTGAAACATATTTTGCTAAAATAATATCTTAGTTTGAGATTATTAGTTTTACAATTTAATTAAAACTTATCTTTTATTTTTAAAGAATAATTTTATTAAAGATGAACATTCATTTTCTAAAACATTTTTAACAAGTTCAGCTTTAGGATGAAATGGCCAACTCTCAGGTTTTATTAATCCATCTTCATCAGTAAAAAATCGTAAGCCACCACTTTTTACATCACTTGCACCATAAACTATGCGAGTTAATTTGCTCCAATAAATAGCACCACAACACATTAAACAAGGCTCTACAGTTACATATAAAGTTGCAGTTGGCAAATATTTAGAACCCATAGATGCAAATGCAGAAGTGAGTGCTAATATTTCTGCATGTGCAGTGGTATCGTTCAATTTTTCAACCTGATTATATGCCTTAGACACTATTTTATTATTCATTACAACTACAGCACCAATTGGTACTTCATCTTCATCAAAAGCAATCTGGGCTTGTTTTAAAGCTTGTTGCATAAAAAATTCATCACTTACTTCATTCATTAATTGCAAATTTATTTTTTATAATTCATTGTATAAATTAGTAGCAAATTCAGCTAAACTTGGGTCTCTTGCACCCATTAATAAAAGAATACAATTTTCAGTAAAATGAGGTTTTAAATGTTGCAGTAATTCATTTTTATTTTCTACAAAAAAAGCATTAGAATTTTTAATTTTTAAATCGTTTATTAAATCTAAAGAACTAATATCTTTAATTGCAGATCCACCAGCATAAAATATTTCACTCATCCAAATTTCATCTTTAGGTCTTAAAACATTTGAAATTTCGTTTACAAAATCGGTTCGCAAAAATTTAGTTGGTCCATAACCATGTGGTTGAAACCATGCAATAACTTTGGTGGCTAAATTTTGTACTCCATTAATAGCAGCAGCAACTTTTGCAGGGTTGTGTGCATAATCATCAATAACTAAAACACCATTTTTTTTACCAATAATTTGATTTCTACGATAAATTCCTTTATAATTTTTTAAGGCAAGCGAACAGGTATGTAAATCAACTCCACATTGGCTTGCAACACAAATTGCAGCTAAAGCATTTTCCATGTTGTGTTTTCCTATGGCTTGCATTGTAAATGAAATATCATTTACTTTAAAACTCATTTTGAAACCATTTTGGCTAAACTCAGTAGCTACGAAGCCAGCATTTTTATTCGATGATGAAAAATCTTGACTACTAATTTCAGAAAAGTGATTTGCTAATTCGTGAGAAGCATTTACAATAAATTTTTTGCTGTTATTTTTAAATATTTGAAAAATAGAATTCAGTTCATCAATTTCTTTATGGTCTTTATCTATATTTAAAAGTAATCCAATTTCTGGATGATAATTAATAATACTACCATCGCTTTCATCAGCTTCAATAACCAACCAATCTCCTTTTCCAACAAATGCATTTCCAATTAAATTTTCTTCTTGTAATCTTATTAAACCTGCACCACTTATTATACTTGGTTGTAAACCTGCAACATCAAGTATTTCAAAAATCATTGCAGTTGTTGTGCTTTTACCACTAGTGCCACCAACTGCAATTGTTTTTTTTGTATTACTAATTAAGATTAATAACTCAGATCGTTTTATTATTGGAATTTTGAATTCTCTTGCTTTTTGTATTTCAATATTTGTTTCTTCAACAGCTGTTGAAATAATTATTAGTTCAGTATTTGCATTAATGCCACTTGCATCTTGAGCAAAACAGTTAATGCCATAATTTTCTAATTTTTCTTTAGTATCGTTTTTAATATTGTTTATAAAATATCTATCGCTACCACTAACATTTTTACCAACACCAGCACAGTACTGAGCTAATGCACTCATTCCTGTTCCAGCAATTCCAATAAAAAATAAGTTTGAAGTATTATTAAAAATTACATTCATTAATTTGTTCTATAATTTTATTTAATATCGAAATCAACAATTACATTTTCAGTAATTGGATGGCTTTGGCAAGTAAGAATAAAGCCTTGCTCAATTTCTTCATGTTCTAAACCCCAATTAATATCCATTTCAACTTGGCCTTCTAAAAGCTTTGCTTTACAAGTACAACAAACACCCCCTTTACATGCAAAAGGCAGGTCAGCACCATGTTCTAACGCTGCATCTAAAATAGATTTATCTTCTGTAAATCCAATTAAAACATCAAAAGTTCTGCCATCACTTTTTATTGTTATTTTACTTTTCGTTTCTGAATTTACATTTTCAATTATTTTTTTCTTGTTTGTTTTTTTTGTTGCATTAAATAATTCGAAATGAATTTTACTTTTTTCAATTTTCAAATCTTGCAAGAAATCTTTAGTTGTAATTATCATTTCTTCAGGACCACAAATGAAAAATTCATCTAAAAATTTCCAGTTTATTAATTTAGATAATTGAACTAATTTATCAGCATTAATTCTACCATGATTAATTGGTGCATCAGTTTTTTCTCTGCTTAAAATATGTATTAATTGAAATCTATTTGTAAACTTGTTTTTTAAAGACTCTATTTCTTCTTTAAAAATAATTGAGCCTTTGCTTTTGTTTCCATAAACCAAAATAAATGTTGATTGTGGCTCGCTTTGTAAAGTAGTTTTTAATATGGATAAAATAGGTGTAATGCCACTACCTGCTGCTATTGCAAGGTAATTTTTTTTTTGAATAGGGTTTAACTCAGTAGTAAATTTTCCATTTGGTGCTAATGCTTCTAACTCGTCTCCAACTTTTAAAATAGTATTAGCAAATGTTGAAAATAAACCATCTTCAATTTGTTTAACAGCAATTCTAAAATCAGATTCTAATGGCGAAGAACATAAAGAATAAGTTCTTCTTATTTCAGTATTATTAATATTGAGTTTAAGAGTTAAATACTGTCCTTGTTTGTATTCAAAAATATTTTTATGTTCATCTGGAATCGAAAAATTTATTGAAACACAATCTGCCGTTTCTTTTCTAATATCGCTAACTTTTAATTTATAAAATTGTGTTGACATGCTTTTTTTAAAACTATTTAAATTATTTTTTTAACCCTTCAATTAATATTGTTATCATATTTTCTGCTAACTCTTTTCCATCAATTTTTTGTTTACTTCTATGCCAACTTTCAATACCACTTATTGCATGTAACATTATTAATACAACTGTTGGGGCATCTACTTTTTTAAATTCTTTATTCTTTATTCCATTTTCAATAATTACAGCAAATTTTTTTCGGTAAGTTCTTCGCTGATTTTGTATATTATTTAAGTAAGGATTGTCTAAATGTTTCCACTCTCTATCACTTACATACACTTCATCAAAATAGCTTAACATACCATCTATATGAAATCGCAATAGTTTTTCTACTTTTTCTAATGTAGTTAAACTGCTAATTTCTATTTCGTTAATATTTTGATTGAACATGTTTGCAACATCGAAACAAATAATATTTAAAATTTCGTTTTTGTTTTTTATATGGTTATAAAGACTTGCAGCTTCAACTCCTACTTTATCTGCAATTTCTCTCATACTTGTTGCAGAAAATCCTTTTTCTTTAAAAAGTTTTGCAGCAGTTTTTATTATTGAATCTTTTCTGGTCAATTTTATTTTAGAAGATTTTATTTGTGCCATTCTTCAAAAATAACGAATCGATATAGTTTAAAACATTAATCTAAAAAAAAATGCCACAACTAATAAAATAATTGTGGCATTAATAATATTTAAAAATTAACTAAACAATCCGCCTTTTTTCATCGACTTTTTAGTTTCGCCTATTTTAAATCCATTATTATAAATTTCAATTTTATAATCTCCTGGCTCAAACACTATTCCTGGTTTCCAATCAAAACTTACAGGTGTTACTTTACCCTGTTCGTAACTCACCTCAATTTTATCGGTGTATTGTGTTTCACTTCCATTTCTTAATTTAAAATTACCATTAACCGAAAGCACTTTACCTTCTGGGTTTGAAATAATAATATACAACGATTTACTTCCAGATGGTGTAATTCTATTTTCATCTAATACAAACGATACTCTAAAAAAATCAGCACGTTTTGCTGTTTCGGTTTCTTTTTCTTTTTCACCTCTCAATTTTATTGCTGTAATATTTATATGAGATGCAGTTAGTGTACTTGCTACATCAACTTTTTCTTCTAAATTTTTTTTCTCGGTTGTAAGTTTTGATTTTTCAGTATTTAATTGTTCGTTATCGGTTGTTAATTTTGTTTTATCTGTTGTTAACTGTTGATTATTTACAGTGAGCGTTTGATTTTCTGCATTAAGTCTTGTTACTTCTGCTAATAATCCTTCTACTTGACTTTTATATTCAGCAATCAATATTTTTGCCTTTTTTAAATCTTCGGCGGTAAATTTATTATTGTTTAAAAGGCTACTAAAATTAGATTTTATTTTTGCAAGTTCAATACTTCTTTCACTAAATAAAGTTTGCAATTGTGTATTGTTTGCAGTTAAAGTATCTACTTGTTTTGAAGCAGCATCGAATTCAATTTTTAAAATATTTTTCGAACTGTCTAAATCATGTAGGGCTTGCTGTGCAATGATTAAAACTTTATCGGTTTTGTTATCTTGTGTTTTATCGTAAATAATATATCCCAATAATAATAGTATTATTCCAACTAAAATTATGTAAATCGTTTTACGATTATCTTTATCTGGTGATGTGCGATTTGCAGTTGCTGAAGGAATATATGCCATTTTTTATATAGTTTTAATCCGCAATATTAAAGATATGATTTCAAATTTGTTGTTAATAGATATTGAAACTATTCCATTTGTTCAAAACTTTTCTGAACTCCCTAATAATTGGCAACAAATCTGGATAGATAAAATAAGCAAATCAAATTTAGAACAATTGTTACCCGAAGAAACCTGGAAGAAAAGAGGTGGCATTTTAGCCGAATTTGGTAAAATAATTTGTATTAGCACAGGCTTTTTTTATGAAGATAAAGATCGAAATACTTGTTTTAAAATAAAAAGTATTTATGGCCATGATGAAAAAGAAATTTTAGAAAAATTTATTGAACTCTGTAATAAATATTACAAACTACATAGAGATTTTATTTTTGGTGGTCATAATATTCGAGAATTCGATATTCCTTATATCTGTCGAAGAATTTTAATTAATAATTTACCGCTTCCTGAGTTTTTATGGTTGCACGAAAAAAAACCTTGGGAAATTAAAATGTTTGATACCCTTACCTGGTGGAAGTTTGGAGATATTAAAAATTATACCTCTTTAAATTTATTAGCACATGTATTAAATATTCCAACAAGTAAAGATGATATTGATGGAAGTAAAGTACAAGAAGTTTATTACAATGAAAAAAATCTAAATCGTATAGTAGAATACTGTCAAAAAGATGTAATGGTTGTTGCAAATATAATTTTAAGATTTAAGAATTTACCCATATTAAAACAAGAGCATATTATGATCATTTCATAGAATAAAATTCTAAATAAATCCTCAAAATTAATATCAATTTAAAACAAGTACATTTGAATAATAATAAATAAAGATGTTTAACACTAGGATAGCAGGCATTGGAAAATATGTTCCCAAAAATGTTTTTACAAATAAAGATTTGATGAAGTATATGGATACGTCTGATGAATGGATTCAAGAAAGAACTGGAATACAAGAAAGACGTTATGCAGATAGAACTAAAGAAACAACTACTACTATGGGAGTTGAGGCTGCAAAAATTGCAATAGAAAATGCAGGCATAACAAAAGACGATATTGATTTTATAATTTTTGCAACTCTTTCTCCCGATTACTATTTTCCGGGTTGTGGAGTTTTGTTACAACGTGCATTAAATATGAAAGAAGTTGGAGCTTTAGACATTAGAAATCAATGTTCGGGCTTTGTTTATGGATTAAGTGTTGCCGACCAATTTATTAAAACAGGCATGTATAAAAACATTCTATTAGTTGGCAGCGAAAAACATTCTTTTGGCTTAGATTTTACAACAAGAGGAAGAAATATAAGTGTAATTTTTGGAGATGGTGCCGGTGCAGTTGTTTTACAACCATCAACAGACGATAGTGGAATTTTAAGTACACATTTACACAGCGATGGAACCTCTGCTGAAATTTTAGCCATGTTTAATCCTGGAACACATGCTAATTATTGGAAAGAAGGTTTAGCTGATTTTGATGAAGCAGAAATTGGAGAAATGTTTTTAAGCAAAAGTATGATTGATAATGAACAAAATTTTCCAACCATGGATGGACAAGCTGTGTTTAAAAAAGCAATAGTAAAATTTCCAGAAGTTATTATTGAGTCATTAACTGCTAATGGTTATCAACCAGAAGATATTAATATGTTAATTCCACATCAAGCTAATTTACGAATTGCTCAATTTGTTCAACAAAAACTAAAGTTAAGAGATGATCAGGTTTATAATAATATTCAAAAGTATGGAAACACAACAGCAGCAAGTGTTCCAATAGCTTTATGCGAAGCATTAGAATTGGGCAAAATTAAAAAAGGAGACTTAGTTTGTTTAGCAGCTTTTGGTAGTGGTTTTACTTGGGCAAGTGCATTAATGAAATGGTAATTTAAGAACTATAGTAAAGAAATGATAGAATAAAATAAATGAATCGTAGAATAATATATTTAATAAATCCGAAATCAGGAACTCAAAAAAAAGATAGTATTACGAAGTTGATTGAAAAAGAAACTTCAAAAGTTGAAATTCCATTCGAAATTCTACAAACAAATCTCGAAGCAAATTATAATTTTATATTAGATAAAATTGAATCAGAATTAGTAACTGATGTTGTAATTGTAGGTGGAGATGGAACTGTAAATCAAGTTACAAATGCACTAAAAAATACAACAGTTAATTTTGGCATTATTCCTATAGGATCTGGAAATGGATTAGCTAGAGCAGCTCAAATTCCATTAAAATTACAAGCTGCCTTAGCATTAATTTTTACTGGAAAAGCAAGATATGTAGATGCGTTTAAAATTAATAATCATTATTCGTGTATGCTTAGTGGATTGGGGTTTGATGCACAAGTGGCATTTGATTTTTCTACAAAAGCTTCGCGTGGTTTATTAACTTATACACAGCAAAGTATTATCAATTTCTTTAAGGCACAACCCTATCAATTCGAAATATCAATAAACAATTTAACTTTTTTTACTGATGCCTTTTTTATAAGCATTGCTAATAGTAATCAATTTGGAAATAATTTTACTATTGCTCCAAAAGCTAACTTAAACGATGGTTTGCTTGATATTGTTATTGTGCAGAAAATGAATAAAGCAAAATTACCTTTTGCCATTTTAAAACAATTAAGTGGTAATAATAAATTGCAAGATTTAGTTGAAGACGTAAGTAAAAAAAATATTCTTTATTTTCAAACTCCAAATTTAAAAATAAAAAATTTAAAACATGCTCCTTTACATATTGATGGAGAACCATTCGAAACTTCAGAGGAGTTTAATATTGAAATTTTAAAAAATTGTTTTAAGCTATACTATTAGTAAATTTTTACCTTAAATTTACTTCAAATTCAATTCTACGAAAAATTAGAAATCTAATTACAAATCCTTTTTTTATCATTTATTAAAAACCTAATTATATGAAAAGAATTTTATACTTAATAATTTTTAGTACAGTTGTTTTAATTTCTACTGCACAACCTGTAAATGATGACCCAGCAGCAGCAGTTACAATTCCAATTACATCAACCTATTTTGCAAGCCCTATAAGTGGTACAACCATAGGTGCTACAAGAACAAATTTACCAGCAAATTCTATAAATAGATATGATGATGTATGGTATAAATTTGAAGTTAGTGGTGCTGCTAATTCAAATGTTTCAATTGCATTAACAAATATTGTTTTCTCTTCAAATATTACAAATTACATAAATATAAACTTATGGAATGGTTCACTTACTACAGTTTATGCAGGCTCGTTTAATGGCTTATATAATCAACTTAGTTTAGGTATTGGTACCTGGTATTTACAAGTATGGACAGATGGAAATACTTCAGCAGAACGTTCGAATTTTGATATTGGCATTAAAGCAATTAATAGTGCTACACCAATTAATGACGATTGTGCCAGTGCTATTACATTAACAAGTTCTGCAAATACTAATTGTATAAGTGCAACATTGGGAGATAATTTAGGAGCAACTTCTAGCACCCCAGCACTTAATAACGTTAAAGCAAAAAACGATGTTTGGTATAAATTTATTGCTAATTCAACCAAACATATAATAAGTTTAAATAATATAAATTGGGCTCCAGGCATTGGATACCCAATTATTTTTGGCCCTGATACTGCTAATGTAAATATTGAATTAGGACAAGGGGTGTGCGGCACATACACTTCATTAGCAAATAGTGGTATTGAAACTTATTTAATAACACCAACACTTATTATAGGAAACGAATATTTTATCAGGGTTTCTAATATTCTTGCAAAAGCTAATATTAGATTTTTTGATTTTAATATTTGTGTTACAAGTGCACCTGCTAATGATAATGTTGCAAATGCAACAACTATTATTCCAGCAATTGGCAACTGTTATTCAATTGGCAGTTCCATTACAGCTTCAACAATTGGTGCAACGCCAAGCCCACAAGCAACTTGTGCATCTGGAACAGATAATAGAGACGTTTGGTATAATTTTACAGCAAGTAGTAATTATTTAAGAGTAGGTTTAGATTTGCCTATTAGTTCTCAAACCCCAAATATTGAGCTTTGGAATACCGGTGCTACCACTAGAATTAAATGTGAAAATAGTACCAACTTAGAAAGCATTGTAACTAATGGTACCAATTATAAGTTAAGGATTATTGGGTATACAGGAACTTACATAAATAGTTTTACTTTAAAATTACTTTGTACTGTTGCACCTCAAGCAAACGATGATTGTTCATTCGACACTACATTACCTCAAAATATTAATATTGCTCTACCTGCTTTAGCATCACAAAGTACTGCTGGTGCTAGTCAATTTAACTTTTCAACTTTTGCAGCATCCTGTGCAGGCTCAAATACAGGAGGAGATCTTTGGTATAGTTTTATTGCTTTAAAAAATTCTTTAAACATAGAATTAAGAAATGTTGTTACTACTGGAAGTACAAATATGAGCATGCAAGTTTATAATGCAGGTTGTAATGCAACCACTCCAATTGCATTTGCTTGTGGAAATACAGTAACTGCAAACACGTTACCTGGTAATTTTTATGCTTTAAGAATAATGAAATCCGATGGTTGCGAAACAGCCACTTTTAATTTACATACAGAACTTCCCCCTGCACCAATAAATGATGAATGTGTAAACGCAATAAATGTTCCTGTAACTACTGCTACTACTTGTACGGCTAATATTTTAAAACTAAATGCAACAACTTTAGATGCCACTGAAAGTGTAGATGCTTTGGGTGTTGGTTGTGGTTTTGGGAACAATGATGATGTGTGGTTTACTTTTACAACACCTGCTGGAAATAATAAAACACTTATTTCAATAACAGAAATAATAGCTAACGCTATTACTAGCGGAGCAGGTATTAATTATATACTATATACAGGTGCAAATTGTGGGGTGAAAGCGTTTGTAGAATGTGGAATGATAAGCTCTTTTGGAGATATTTCTTCTGTATCTACAATGCCTAATACAAAATATTATCTAAGAATTTATTCGAGTGATTTTGCTACTCAATTTAGTTTTAAAATTGGAATTATTTCTATTGCAGTTGCAAATAATTTTTCATGTGCAACTGCTACAACAGTTACTGCTACAAGCGATATGTCGGCATCAACCACTTTTGGAAACACTTTAGATGTTCCTTCAGATGAGAGTGATTGCTATGGTGGAACAACAGGAAGTAGAGGTGTTTGGTATAGTTTTGTTGCAACTGCTACAACTCATTTTTTAAATATTGGTTGTGTATTTTCTTTGGGTAATGGAAATGTATCTACACATGCAAAAGTTTATTCTGGGGCTTGTGGAGCATTAACGGAACTATTTTGTTTTAATAATATTTCTACCGAAGGTGGAACAGTTACAGGATTAATTATTGGGCAAACTTACAAAATTTTAATTTTAGATTTTACACCAAACAGTGAACCAATTGCTTTTGCAATTAGTGTAGTTGGTGGATTACCATTAAATGATGAAAGTGTTACTGCAATTACCTTAATTCAAGATGCAATTTGTTTACCAAGTTTGGGATCTACAAATTTTGCTACTAATTCTGTTGCACCTGCACTAGCAGCACATCCATTAGGATACACTTATATTGGCGACACTTGGTATAAATTTATTGCAAGTACAAGTACAGTAAATTTAACCATAACAGAAAACTCGAGCGATTTTCTAATCAAAGTATATAATAATGCATTAACTTCTTTAATGCCATTTGATGCTGGTCTAACAGGAGCCATAAGTAGTGGTGGAGAACACTTAGAATTATCTGGATTAACTGTTGGGCAAAATTATTATATAAGAGTTGTTTTATCTGCCCAACCCCCAGGCATGGCACCACTTAATGGTATAGTAAGAAATTTTAATATTTGTGTTTGGGGTTTACCATCTATTAATATTGCAAATATTATTGGTCCGGGCTGTAGAACTGCAAGTGGACCAGTTACAAGTACGAATAGTAATAGATGGTTACACATTACTGATGCTGGCAGAGTACTAGCATCTGTTTTTGATAATTCTGGTGGAGCAGGTATGGGTTTAATAAATGGATATTATTTTCTTAATACTGGCCCAGTGCGAGGTGTATCATCAGCTTCTGGTGCATTTTTGAAATATATGGATAGAAATTTTGAAGTAACTCCTTTTTCTCAACCAATAAATCCTGTTAAAGTAAAATTATATTTTACAAAAGCAGAATTAGATGCATTAATTGCAAGTAGTTTATTAACATCACATCCAATTTTAAGTGTAGCAGATTTAAAAATATGTAAACTTAGTTCTGCAACTTGTAACACTATATTAACTGCTGCTGATATTAGTAATTATTATACAATTTTATCATTTGGTGAAATTAATTCAACTTTCAGTTATATAGAATTTGAAGTTCCGAGTTTTAGTTCTTTCTTTTTAGGACCACAAAATTTTGAAATTTTACCCCTACGTTTTGAAAATTTAACTGCAGTTTTAAAAGGCAATTCTGTAAATATTGATTGGGAAGTTAGTAATATAAAAAATGTAAATTATTTTGAAATAGAAAAAAGTTTGAATGGAATTGTATTTGAAAAAATAGGATCCATTGCCTCAAATTCACAACAATTAAAATATCAATTTAAAGATTTGTTTATACAAAAAACTACCTACTATAAAATAAAAACATTTTTTGCAGATGGAAAGTATCAGTACTCGAAAGTGGTATTAATAAAGCCTTCGGATAATTTATCTGAATTTCAAATTTATCCAAATCCAGTAAATGAGCATAATATTCAAGTAAGTTTTAATGTAAGTAAAGCTCAAAATATTTCAATTAAAATAGCAAATAGCATTGGAAAAATTGTAATTCAGAAACAAACAAATGTTGAACAAGGAAATCAAAATCAACTAATAAATATAGAGTCGTTAATAAAAGGAAATTACTATTTAAGTGTTTTTATTGATGGAAGATGGATAAGTAAAAATTTCACTAAGATTAATTAAATATAAAAACAGCCTCAAATAAATTTGAGGCTGTACGCTTTTATCCAATCCTTTAGTCTATTAATTATTTATAATGTGCCATAACTTCTTTGGCAGTTTCTACCATTTTTGCAAGGCTCGCATCTTCTAATTTGCCTTTCTTAAATTCTGCTAAAATTTCAGCATGTTTATTATTCATTTCTGTTAAAAAATGATCTTCGAATGCCTTTACTTTTTTAACTGCAACTTGTTGTAACAATCCTTGTGTACCTAAATAAATAATTGCAACTTGCTTTTCAACACTCATTGGCGAGTATTGCCCTTGTTTTAATATTTCTACATTACGAGCACCTTTATCAATTACATTTTTTGTAGCAGCATCTAAATCTCCACCAAACTTCGAGAAAGCTTCTAACTCTCTAAATAATGCTTGATCTAATTTAAGCGTACCTGCTACTTTTTTCATCGATTTAATCTGTGCATTACCTCCCACACGACTAACAGAAATACCAACGTTAATTGCAGGTCTAATACCAGCATTAAATAAGTTACCTTCTAAGAAAATTTGTCCATCAGTAATAGAAATTACGTTGGTAGGAATATATGCAGACACGTCACCAGCTTGGGTTTCAATAATTGGCAAAGCAGTTAAACTTCCACCACCTTTTGCCAAATGTTTAATACTTTCTGGTAAATCATTCATATTTTTAGCTACAGAATCGTTTGCAATAACTTTTGCAGCTCTTTCTAATAAACGACTATGCAAATAGAATACATCTCCTGGATAAGCTTCACGACCAGGAGGACGACGAAGTAATAAAGAAACTTCTCTATATGCAACTGCTTGTTTACTTAAATCATCAAATACAATTAAAGCAGGGCGACCCG
>JANOVK010000254.1:0-2279 GCA_031417315.1 Chitinophagaceae bacterium
TGACGATGATGAAATTCTGTAGATTGATTTTGAAAAAGATTCATAAAAAGAGGGTTTGATCGATTTAGCTATGATTTTAAACTAACAATAATTAGTCTGAAATTTGGTTGCAAATGTAAGGCGACTAAAAATTATATTTTAATGTTTTTGATGGTTGATAGAAATCATTTTCTTAAATCAAAACATGTGTATCTTTTACAACTCCCATTACAAATACACTTTTTATGAATCTTTTTCAAAATCAATCTACCGAATTTCATCATCGTCATATTGGTCCTAATGAAACTGAAGTTCAGGAAATGTTGAATACTATTGGTGTTAAAAGCATGGATGAATTAATTGAAAAAACTGTACCATCTTCTATTAGAATGCAAGAAAATTTAAACTTGCCTGCTGCTGTGAGTGAGTTTGAATATTTGAATGAGCTAAAAAAAGTTTCAGCTAAAAACAAAGTATTTAAAACATATATTGGTCAGGGTTATTATAATACAATTACACCTAGTGTTATACTTAGAAATGTTTTCGAAAATCCAGGGTGGTATACACAATACACGCCTTATCAAGCAGAGATTTCTCAAGGTCGTTTAGAAAGTTTATTGAACTATCAAACAATGGTAAGCGATTTAACAGGCTTAGAACTTGCTAATGCATCTTTATTAGATGAAGCAACTGCTGCTGCAGAAGCAATGGCAATGTTTTTTCATCAAGCCAATAAAGAAAATAAAAATAAATTTTTTGTTGATGAACATGTTTTTGAACAAACTAAAGATGTATTACAAACACGTGCAACACCTATAAACATTGAATTAGTTTTTGGAAATTATAAAACTGCTGTAATTGATGAATCTTATTTTGGTGCAATTGTTCAATATCCAAACAGTAATGGAAGTATAGAAGATTATAAATCATTTATCAACTCTGTTCATAACATAAATGGATATGTAGTTATGGCTACAGATTTATTAGCATTAACCTTATTAACTCCTCCTGGAGAATTAGGTGCAGATGCTGCTGTAGGCAACTCTCAACGTTTTGGTGTGCCATTAGGTTATGGTGGACCACATGCTGCATTCTTTGCAACAAAAGACGAATTTAAACGTGGCATTCCAGGAAGAATTATTGGCATTAGTATCGATGCTCAAGGAAACAGAGCATTACGTATGGCTTTACAAACAAGAGAGCAACATATTAAAAGAGAAAAAGCAACTAGTAATATTTGTACAGCTCAAGCTTTATTAGCTAATATGGCTGCAATGTATACTGTTTATCATGGGTCTGATGGTTTAAGAAATATTGCTTTAAGAGTTACAACTTTAACTCAAGTGTTAAGTAATGGTTTAAAAGATTTAGGTTTTAAAAATATCAATCAAAATTATTTCGATACTATTTGTGTTGAAGCAAATGCTTCTTCAATAAGACCAATTGCTGAAGCCAACAAAGTAAATTTTAGGTATATTGGAGAAAATAAAATTTGTATTTCTTTAGATGAAACAACTACTCAAACAGATGTACTTGATATTGTTTATATTTTCTCTGAAAGTTTAGGAAAAAATGAAGCAGAAATTGAATTTAATAGTGATGATCAAATTAGTTGTATTCCAACTTTTGCAACAAGAACTTCAAGTTATTTAACTCATCCAGTCTTCAATACTCATCATAGCGAAAGCCAAATGATGCGTTATTTAAAACAATTAGAAAATAAAGATCTTTCTTTAAATACAAGTATGATTACTTTAGGTAGTTGTACCATGAAGTTGAATGCAGCAACAGAAATGATTCCTGTAAGTTGGCCAGAGTTTTCTCAATTGCATCCATTTGTTCCTCAAGATCAAGCATTGGGTTATAAAAAAATTACAGATGAGTTAGCCAACTATTTAAATGTAATTACAGGGTTTGATGCATGTAGTTTACAACCAAATTCTGGAGCACAAGGTGAGTATGCTGGTTTGTTAACTATAATGGCTTATCATAAAGCCAATAATAATGAACACAGAAATATTGTATTAATTCCAATTTCAGCACATGGTACAAACCCTGCAAGTGCAGTAATGGCAGGTATGAAAGTTGTTGTGATAAAAAGCAATGAAGATGGAACTATTGATATTAATGATTTAAAATTAAAGGCAGAACAATATAAAGATACTCTTGGTGGGTTGATGGTTACTTATCCAAGTACTTATGGTGTTTTTGAAGAAGGCATTGTTGAGATATGCAAAATTGTTCATGAATTTGGTGGACAAGTTTATATGGATGGTGCAAATATGAATGCACAAGTTGGT
>JANOVK010000255.1:0-3615 GCA_031417315.1 Chitinophagaceae bacterium
GAGGCCGAACTCATGCGCTATCGCCGGGATCATTTCATTACCGTCCGTGCATGAGAAGCTACGCACCCAGTGGGTGTAAGGTTGAATGATTTTCATGCGCTCACGAATCTGCGCTTCGCTGATTTGCGCCCCTGGCTTTTGCCCGTCCAGGTAAGGACTAAAGCACAAGCCATGGATGTGGCGCTCCAAAGTTTCTTGCAAGGTAGCGTGCAGGTCGCCAAAACGAAATTGTGAAACGGGGCTAGCCGTGCACTGCGCTGCAACAGAAGAGCAAGCGGAACTCTGTGCCTGCGCTGGAAAATTTCCCGCAGACGAAAACCATGTCGCGCACTCGTCAAGCGAAGGTTGTTTGGTTCTGGACATCTAGATTCCTGTCGAACTTTCTTTGGGCTTTTTTTGGTACGGCATTCGACCTTTGCCGCGCGGTTTCGCATCGCCGTAGCCGCCTGACTTGTCATACACGCGCACAAAATCGACGACGAGTTCAGCCGGAAATTGGGTCTCCGGGTTTGGAACGCCAGGGAAATTGCCCCCCACGGCGACGTTCATAAGCAGATAGAAGGGCTGGTCAAAGGGTGCTGGCCACGGGTTGATGTCAGAGGCCCGACCCGCGGGAACGCCCAAACCGCTTAGCGTTTTGCTGCAGCTCCACCAGTGGTCATGCGTGACGGTGTGTGTGCCATCGACATAAAAGCGTATTTCGCCAGGCTCCCACTCAACACTGTAAACATGCCAGTCTTGCACCGAACTGGCCTGCGGTAGACGATAGACCGTCGTGATCAGCGCGCGCGCCTCTGAGCCCGAAGAACCAAAGTGGATGCTGCTCAGTACCTCATGCGGTTTCTCGCCAGCAATTTCCATCAGATCAATTTCGCCGGATGCCGCCCAGCCGCCATAGTTGTCGTCTTGCGGAAGCATCCACAAAGCTGGCCACAAGCCCTTACCGCAAGGTACCTTTGCGCGAATCTCAACGCGTCCATACAGCTTGGTGAAAAGCGGTGTACCGTCGCGCCTGCGGGTTTTTAGCCGGGCGGATGTGTATCCGCAACCATGTAAAGTCTCTTTGACGGCGCGTATCGTGAGCAAACTGTCTTTGACGAACGCGTTCTCGGGCTCGCTGGTGTAGTACTGGAGTTCTTGATTTCCCCAGCCTGCCACCCATTCGTGGCGCTGGTAGTCAAAAAAACCGTTACCGATGTCGAAGTCCCATTTGGAGCGATCTATCTGGGTACCTTCAAATTCGTCACTCCAGACGAGTGTCCACTCACGGATGCCTGAAATTATGGGCATGCAGGCATCCTCGGATTAAGCAAGCAAGCGGCCATCTGCGCCGAACAACAATGCCCAAGGGGCGTCCGGCTTCAAGCTCACAAACTGCCCGGCATCAAGCCTGCTGTGTTGTGCACCGACCTTGGCATTCAGCAGATTCGGGATCCCTTCCACGCGCAAATGAATGATTGAAGAATCTCCCAGGTGCTCGGCTAGCACCACACTTGCCGACACGCCCTGGCCGTCTGGCAACAAATGCAAATGCTCGGGCCGCAGGCCCGCGCTTTGTGCGTCTGCAGGAGCATTGCTCGCCAGCGTGTCCCACAGGGCTTTGTGGGCCGGCGCTACGTTGGAGCCACCTGGCCTTGGAATCAAGTTGATGCGCGGTGCACCGATGAAAGTCGCGACGAATTCGTTGGCCGGGCGGTTATACAGCTCCATGGGCGGGCCAAGCTGTTCCACGATTCCGCGGTTAAAGACGGCGATTCGGTCGCCCAGCGTCATGGCTTCGACCTGATCGTGGGTCACGTAGATCATCGTGGTGCCCAGCTCTTTGTGCAGGCGTGACAGCTCGATGCGCATGTTGACGCGCAGCGCGGCGTCAAGATTGGACAGTGGCTCGTCAAACAAAAAGACTTTGGGCTTGCGCACAATGGCCCGGCCAATCGCAACGCGCTGGCGTTGCCCTCCCGACAATTCTTTCGGGAAGCGCCCCAGCAGATCCGTGATCCGAAGTACCTCTGCGGCATGCTGCACCTGCTGGTTGCGCTGAATCGACGAAACCCCGGCCATCTTTAGGGCAAAGCCCATGTTTTCAGCCACGGTCATGTGCGGGTACAACGCATAACTCTGGAAGACCATCGCAGCACCCCGGTCAGCTGGGCGGAGGTCGTTGGCTCGATTTCCGCCGATGTGCAGATCGCCTGCGGTCACAGTTTCGAGCCCCGCAATCATCCGCAATGTGGTCGATTTTCCACACCCCGATGGGCCGACGAACACCATGAATTCACCGTCGGCGATCTCCAGATCAACACCCTTGATAACCTCAACGGAGCCGAAGTCTTTTCGAATCCCGCGCAGAGAAACGTTACCCATTTATGGCTCCACTTGTCACCTTCTCGCGCTGCTGATGCGAGGATTTCTGACGCGAAACAAAATCCCGGAACCACATCGCACTGTCCTTGAGCGTACGGCGCTGGCTTGCATAGTCGACGTGGACGATGCCAAAACGCTTTTCGTAACCTGATTCCCACTCGAAGTTATCAAGCAGGCTCCAGACCATGTAGCCCTCCATGCGCACACCTTGCTGCATAGCCAGTGCCACGGCTTCAATATGGCGGGCGATGAACTCAATGCGATTGGTATCCCTGATGCGGCCGTCAACCAGACTGTCCTTGAATGCGCCGCCGTTTTCTGTCACGTATAGCGGAGGTACGTCGTAGTCCCGGGTCAGCCGCAGCAGCAAGTCGGTGAGGCCTTCCGGATAAATTTCCCAACCCATGTCGGTGCTCTCGCGGCCGCTGCTCAGCTTGTCCCATTCACCTGATCCGCTGACAACGGAGCGGGAGTAGTAGTTGACCCCCAGAAAGTCCATCGGCGTTGCGATGACTTCAAGATCGCCGGATTCGATATGCGGAGCGTCTGCCCCCAGAAACTCGACTATGTCGTGCGGATAGCGGGCGAGCAACAGTGGATCCATGTACCAGCGCAATAGCCGACCATCTTCCAGGCGAGCCTTTGCGATGTCGTCAGGCGCATCAGTTGCTGGATAGACGGGGGAAAGATTAAGTACGATTCCCAGCCTGGACTTGCACCCGCTGGCACGCAATGCCTGGAGCGCCATGCCGTGACTTAGGAGTAGGTGATGCGACGCCTGCATCGCAATTGAACGGTTCTTGATTCCCGGTGCGAATATTCCTGTTTCGTGGCCCAGCGTCGCCATCACCCATGGTTCATTGTGGGTTGTTATGGTCGCTACCCGGTTGCCCAGACGCTCGTTTATACCCAGTGCATATTCAACAAAGTGGTGCGCTGTGTCGCGTTGGGCCCATCCACCTTTTTCCTGTAAACCCTGCGGCAGATCCCAGTGATTCAGTGTCAGGTAAGGCTTGATGCCCCGTTGCAGCAAGCCATCAACAAGTTTTTCATAGAAGTCGAGCCCCTTGGTATTCCAGGCACCAGAGCCGGTCGGTCGTACGCGTGGCCAGGACACCGAAAATCGATAGGCATCCACGCCCAGGCCTGCAATCAGGTCAAGATCCTGCTCCCAGCGGTGGTAGTGATCGCAAGCGACATCGCCGTTGCTGTGGTCCGAAATAGTACCGGCTTCGCGACAAAACCTGTCCC
>JANOVK010000256.1:0-5455 GCA_031417315.1 Chitinophagaceae bacterium
CTGCAAAAAGTTTTGGAATACCTGAAAATAAAATAAAATTAGAATCAACCAATACAACAAGAGTTGCAAATACATCACCATCAGCAGCAAGTTCTACAGCAGATTTAAATGGTAAAGCTTTGCAAGATGCTTGCAATCAAATCAATCAAATTCTTATCCATTTCATAAAAGAAGAGTTTAAGTTAGATGAACAAACAAAAGTTTCATTTCAAAATGAAATCTTATTTTTTAATAATCAATCAACAGAACACACTTGGATAAATATTATTGAAAGAGCTTTTTTTAAAAGAAAAAATCTAAGTGCTAAAGGTCATTATGCAACGCCACTAATTCATTATGATAAAACTATTGAGAAAGGACATCCATTTGCATATCATGTTTATGGAACTGCAATAACCACAGTAACTGTAGATTGTTTGAGAGGAATTTATGAAATCGATGCAGTTCATGTAGTTCACGATGCAGGTGCAAGTATGAATTTGGCAGTTGATATAGGACAATGCGAAGGTGGTTTGGTGCAAGGCATTGGTTGGATGACTATGGAAGAAATTGTATTTAATGAAAATGGAAAATTATTAAGTAATGCTTTAAGCACTTATAAAATTCCTGACATTTATTCTGTTCCAAAAGAATTGAATATTGAATTTTTAAGCACTTCAAAAGATAACTTAGCAATACTAAAATCGAAAGCTGTTGGTGAACCTCCTTTAATGTATGGTATTGGAGCATTTTTTGCCATACGTAATGCTGTATTGGCTTTCAATAAAAATTCAACCATAAAATATTGTGCTCCTATCACGCCTGAAAAAGTATTGATGGGGTTATATTCTTAAAAATCATTAACACTATTTTGGACCAAAGAAAAATATATAGTAATAAATGTTGGGTGAACGAAAAACTTCAGCCTGCTACAATTATTTTTTCTGAAGGAAAAATTATTGATATTATTTTTTCAAGAATTGATGATGCAGAGAACTGTGATGATAATATTATTATGCCAGGTGTAATTGATGTACATGTTCATGTTAATGAACCTGGCAGAACTGAATGGGAAGGTTTTGACACAGCAACTCAAGCTGCTGCAGCTGGTGGAACAACCACAATTATTGATATGCCACTAAATGCAAGTCCAGTAACCACAACAGTTGTGGCCTTTCAACAAAAATTAAAATCAACCGAAAATAAGTTACATGTTAACTGTGGTTTTTATGCAGGATTAATTCCTAGCAATGTAAATAATTTAGAAGATTTATTGCAAACTGGAGTTCTTGGAATAAAATGTTTTTTAACTCATTCAGGCATTGATGAATTTCCTAATGTTACAAAAGAAGATTTAGAAATTGCAATGCCTATAATTGCTAAACATAATATTCCGTTACTTATACATTGTGAATTGTATGATGAAGAAGTAAAATGTGATTTTGAAAATCATCCAACAAGCTATCAACATTACTTAGCTAGTAGACCAAAAAAATGGGAGAATGATGCAATAAAAATGATGATAGAATTATGTAGAAAACATCAATGTCAAGTTCATATTGTTCATGTATCATCTGCTGATGCTTTGCAATTAATTGAAGACGCAAAAGCACAGGGATTGCCTATTAAAGCTGAAACTTGCACACAATATTTATATTTCAATGCAGAAACAATTCCTGATTCAAATTGTATTTTTAAATGTGCACCACCAATTAGAGAAAAAGAAAATAATAATCAGTTAAAACTTGCATTAAAAAGTGGGGTATTAGATTTTATTACAACAGATCATTCACCTGCACCCGCAACTATAAAAGAAATTGAGACTGGAAATTTAAAAAAAGCTTGGGGAGGAATTGCTGGTATTCAATTTTTATTAAATGGCTCTTGGACTGCATTAAAAGATATGATGAGTGTTGAACAATTTATTCCATTGTTAACTTCTGAACCTGCAACATTTATTCAAGCAAAAAATAAAGGTGCAATTAAAATTGGCAATGATGCAGACTTAGTAATTTGGAATCCAAATGAAAATAAGTTAATTGAAAAAACAAATATTTATTTTAAACATAAAATCAGTCCTTATATTGGCGAAAATCTTTATGGTATTGTGTTAGAAACAATTGTTAATGGCGAAACAGTTTATCAAAATACTCAAATCAAACAAAAAAATAAAGGAAAACTAATGTTAAAAAATTAGTTTAACAATTGCAAATTAGTTTTATGGAAATTATACACATTCAAAATATTATTTATGAGATAAGAAATGAAAAAATTATGCTTGATTTTGATTTGGCAAATTTATATGGAATTGAAACAAAGAGATTAAATGAACAAGTAAAAAGAAATATAAACAGGTTTCCAAGTGATTTTATGTTTCGCATATCACTTGATGAATGGAAAAATGTGATGCGGTCGCAAATTGCGACCGCATCACAATCAAAAAGGAATATTAAAATTACGCCATTTGCTTTTACTGAACATGGAGTTGCAATGTTGGCAAGTGTTTTAAAGAGCGATAAAGCTGTAAAAATGAATATTGCAATTGTTCGAGCATTTATTGCATTAAGACAATTTACAATTAATTATAAAGATCTTTCAAAAGAAATTATTGAACTAAAAAATATTACTTCGGTACATAATATTCAATTAAACGAAATATATTCAGCAATAGAAAACTTGTTAGATGATAAAGTAGAAAGAAAAAATTGGGATGATAGAGAAAGAATAGGATTTAAACAAAATAAATAAACACAATGGCAATATCAACTGTAAAAGAAATAATAAAAGAATCTCCAGCTTTTGCACAACTAACAGATTTAGCTGCTGAAAGACTTGGTGGCAAAGTGTTGTATGCAACTGATGATTTTTTTGCAGAAAAAGAAAATTTAATAAAACCTACTCGAGGCATTTTTATAACTGATAAATATACTGAAAGAGGTAAATGGATGGATGGATGGGAGAGTAGAAGAAAAAGAACTCCAGGACATGATTGGGCTGTAGTTCAATTAGCCACTTCAGGTAAAATAAAAGCATTTGATATTGATACCAATTTTTTTTTAGGAAATCATCCGCCACATGCATCTATTGAAGCTGCTAATCTTACTGAAGGAATTGATGAATCGGATTGGGATAAAATATCTTGGAAAGAAATTCTTCCAAAATCTCATCTCGATGCGGGTTCTCAAAATTTTTATGAATGTAATAGTGATGAAATTTTTACTCATATCCGTTTACATATTTATCCTGATGGTGGCGTAGCTCGATTAAGAGTGTATGGTGAAGTTTTTAAAGATTGGAGTAAAATATCTGTAGAATACGAATTAGATTTACTTGCAGCAATCAATGGTGGCAAGGCTTTAGCTTGTAACGATATGTTTTTTAGTGCCATGAGTAATTTAATAATGCCAGAGCGTGGAATTAACATGGGCGATGGTTGGGAAACAAAAAGAAATAGAACACTCAATAATAGAGATTGGGTAATTTTAAAGATGGCACATAAAGGAATTGTAGATAGCGTTATTGTAGATACTTGTCATTTTAAAGGTAATTATCCAGATAGTTGCTCTATTGAATGTTGCAATTCTGATATTGATGAAACAGTTATTAATAATGAAGTTCAGTGGCATACACTTTTGCCACAACAAAAATTAAGTGCAAATCATGAGCATCATTTCAATCAAGAAATAAATAAACAAAATACAGTTACACATATTAGGTTAAATATTTTTCCTGATGGTGGAATTAGTAGATTAAGAATCTTTGGAAAAATAATTAATTAGTGACTATAAGCATTTTATTATATGGAGTTTTAGGAGGCATCTTATTTATGCTTGTGTATATGTCGCACAAAATTCCAACAATTTTAAAAAATAAGTTAGACGAATCTGAAGTTATTTCTCAACGAATTATTACAATTCAAAACTTTATTTATACAGGCATGTTGCTTGTAATTATTGGGTTAATTATAAATACTTATGTTTTAGTTAAAGGCACTCCAAGAGAAAGTCATTTAATGGAATGGCTAAATATTGTTATTCGTGTAATGCATGTAACCTTTGGTATTGCTTGGATTGGAGCTTCTTTTTATTTTGTTTTTTTAGAAAATGCATTAAATAGAACTGAACATGTTAGAGACGAATTAGCTGGAAATTTATGGGCAGTTCATGGAGGTGGATTTTATTATTTAGAAAAATATAAAGTAGCTCCTAAAACTATTCCTAAGCATTTACACTGGTTTAAATATGAGGCATACTTTACATGGCTTTCGGGCTTTTGTTTATTGTTTGTTGTGTATTATTTTAATGCATCTGCTTTTTTAATTGATAAAAATATTCTTGATATTACACCTACGCAAGGTATTTTAATAAGTATAGGTTCTTTTATTATTGGATGGGTTTTATACGATTTACTATGTAAATCTCCATTAATAAAAAATCAATTACTTTTTTCTATTATTGGGTTTGCATTATTAGTTGGTTTTGCTTGGTTTTATTGTCAAGTATTTAGTGGCAGAGCTGCTTATATTCACTTTGGTGCAATGATTGGCAGCATTATGGTTGCAAATGTTTTTTTTATAATTATTCCATCACAAAAAGCAATGGTACATGCTGCAAGATTAGGTTTACCATTAGATCCCAGACTAGGAAAAAATGCTTTATCAAGATCTTTACATAACAACTATTTTACACTGCCAGTTTTGTTTGTAATGGTAAGTAATCATTTCCCATCAACTTTTGGCTCAAAATCTCCATGGATAATTTTAGCAATTATTTCTTTAGGGGCAGCAGGTGTAAAACATTATTTAAATTTAAAAGAGAAAAAACAACAAAGTATTTGGGTATTACCAATTTCAATTATTATTTTATTGGCAGCGTGTTTTATTTCAGCTCCAAGTATTAATCCAAATAAATGTAAACCAAATATTAGTTTTATTGAAGTGAATAATATTATACAAAAAAGATGTGTAAGTTGTCATTCATCAAAACCAACTGATGATGTAAATATTTTTGCACCAAATGGTGTTAAGTATGATACTCCAGATGATGTAATAAGAAAAAAAGATTTAATCTTACAAAGAGTTGTGCTTACAAAAACAATGCCTCAGAATAATAAAACTAATATGACTGAAGAAGAAAGAAATATTATTAGATGTTGGATTGAACAAGGAGCAAGTTTAAAATAGAAAAAAAATTATGACTTTAGCTGCTTTTAATGCTTTAGATAAAAAAAATGTGCAAGAACTTTTGTTCAGTTGTTGTAGTTCTAAAAGATGGACTGAACATATGATGAATTATTTTCCTTTTGCTTCAGAAAAAGAATTGATTGATAAAGCATCGAAAATTTGGTATGATGAATGTACTAAAGAAGATTGGCTAGAATCTTTTACACACCATCCAAAAATTGGTGACATTAAGAGTTTAAAAGAAAAATTTGCAAGCAAAGAACAAGCATCAATCACAACAGCTGATGAAGAAAC
>JANOVK010000257.1:0-8148 GCA_031417315.1 Chitinophagaceae bacterium
AAATTAATTTATGATAGTAGTAGTGTGAGTGTTACAAATACAGGCAATAGTTTAAGTTTAAATCTTGGCAATATTGTGCCTGGTTATAGCAATAATATTATTGCATATTTCAGCGTAAAAACAACAGTGCCAATTGGAGATAGCATTGTTTCAAATGCAAGTTTAACAGCAAGTTCATTAAATGTAACAGCAAAAGATGTAGCACAAGTTACAGGAGCTTTTGACCCCAACGATAAACAGGCAACTCCTGAACTTTCAACAACTCAAGTTGCAGAAGGTAAGAGAATAGATTACACGATTCGTTTTCAAAACACAGGAAACGACACTGCTTTTCACGTTGTAATTGCAGACACTTTAGACAGCAAATTAAATTTAAATAGTTTGCAAATGATAGCTACATCTCATTTGTGCAAAACCACTATTAAAGACAATATCATTTTCTTTGAAATGCGAGATATACTGTTGCCAGATAGTAATGTAGATAAACTTGGTAGTAATGGTTTTATTCGTTTTACAATGCAACCAAAAAACACAGTTGTTGCAGGAAATAATATTCCAAATAAAGCTGCTATTTATTTTGATTATAATTCTCCTATTATAACAAATACAGCTATCACACAAATTAAAACACCAGTGCTTCCAGTGAGAATTATGAGTTATGAATTAAGAATTATGAGTGAACAAACGAGTAACGAGAAACGAATAACGAATCTTTGGACCACTGCAACAGAAGTAAATACTTCACATTTTATTATTCAAAGAAGCGAAGATGGAAGAATCTATAAATCTGTTGGAAGCATTGCTGCTAAAGGCTTTGGAACTTATGAATTTATTGATAGTAAACTTCCGATTACTAACGATAAACTAACGTTTTACTACCGATTAATGGCAGTAGATAAAGATGGTAGTTATCAATTTAGTGAGGTGAAACAAATAACAATAAACTATAAGCAACAAGCGGTGAGCATTTATCCAAACCCAACAGCAAATAAGCTAATCATTAGTAGAGGATCAAATAGCCAAGCAAATGAAGACGCTGTTTTAACAGATATTACAGGCAAAAAAATAATGAATATTCAACTTCGTACTTTGCAACAAACAATTGATATTAGTGAACTGCAAAAAGGAATTTATATGTTATGTTTTGAAAATGGCGAAAAGTTAAAAGTTGTGAAGCAATAGAAGTTATTACAAGTAGGATGTATGGCAGATAGGCTCAAATATTCAACTTCAAGTTTTTTATTTTTTGCTAATTAATTGCATAACCTTACTTTTGCAATCCAAATAATTAAAGAGGTAAAAAATTATGTTAATAATTGATTCAAAAGATTGCGAAAACATTGACAAGGCTTTAAAAAAGTATAAGAAGAAATTTGAAAAAAGCAAAACTTTATTACAATTAAGAGGTCGCCAAGCGTTTATTAAACCTTCAGTTGTTCGTAGAGAACAAGTTTTAAAAGCTATTTACAAGCAACAACTTGCTGGTGGAAAGTTTGAAAAGTAATTAATCTGTTTTCCCCAATATATTTTAAGTAGTCTTTAGTTTATACTTTAGACTACTTTTTTATGTCAACTAATTCCTTAAATATTTGTGCAGAGTTTTTGGATTACTTGAAATTCGAAAAGCGATATTCAATTCATACCATCACTTCTTATAAAACAGATTTAGAACAATTTTTCGATTTCTCTATTATATCTTTTGAAGTTAGCGTTCCAACACAAATTACATCGGTAATAATAAGAAGTTGGTTAGCTAATTTAAAAGAAAATAAAATTTCTTCAAAAAGTATTAATAGAAAAATATCTACACTAAAATCGTACTTTAAATTTTTATTAAAAACTGGTGTAATTGAGGCAAGCCCAATGGGAACAATTATTTCTCAAAAAACATCGAAAAGGTTACCAGTTTTTATTGAAGAAAAGCATTTAAAAACTTTATTCGAGCATGTTGAATTTTCGGATACTTGGGAAGACAAAACCAAAAGACTTGTAATGATTTTATTTTATAATACTGGAATTCGGTTAAGTGAATTAATAAATTTAAAAGAGCCTCAAATAGATATATCGAATAATCAAATTAAAGTTTTAGGAAAAGGAAATAAGGAAAGAATAATTCCAATAAATAATCTTTTACTAAGAGAATTAAAACTATATATAGAATCGAAAACTAATAAAGAAATATCAAATGTTTTTGTTACTGAAAAAGGAAAACAATTACAACCACGATATGTTTATGGATTTGTAAAACATTATTTAAGCTTGGTTACAACTGTAAAAAATAAAAGTCCACATATTTTACGTCATAGTTTTGCTACCCATTTACTGAACAATGGGGCTGAGTTAAATGCTGTAAAAGAATTACTCGGACATAGTAGTTTAGCAGCAACTCAAGTTTATACTCATAACACGATTGAAAAATTAAAAGAAGTATTTACTAAGGCTCACCCCAAAGCATAAGTTAATTATATAATAATTTTAAATAAAAAGTAAATAATATTTATTTGTCTGCTTTTTATTTTGTACATTAGTAAAATTAAAATAATGCTTATGTAACTTTTATTTACACTAATTATTCACTTATTTTTTCACTAAAAATTAAAATTATGACTGTAAACATTCACTCTGTACATTTTGATGCAGACACAAAACTTCTTGAATATGTAAATTCAAAAATTAAAAAACTAACACATTTTCATGACAGAATTATTAAGGTTGATGTTTTTTTAAAATTAGATAATGTAGTGCATCAAATAAAAGATAAAGTTGCAGAAATTAGAGTGCACATACCCAAACACGAATTTTTTGTAAAAACTTCTTCAAAATCTTTTGAAGAAAGTTTTGATGATTCTTTAGAATCTGTAATAACACAAATTAAACGTAAAAAAGAAAAGTTGATAGCTTAAAAAAAAAAATAATTTATCGCCAAAAAAACCATGAAATATTTCATGGTTTTTTATTTTGAGTTTAATTTATTTTGAATAATCTGTCATATATAAAAACTTATCTGTAATTTTTCCTTGGTTTAAAATAGTAGCATTGTTTAAAATTTTACTATTCTCTTTTAATAAATCTTCGAACACATATTTAATAAGTTGTTCACCAAAATATCTACTGGCATCTCTTGGTAATTCATTTGGCAAATTGCCTACAGCCATTATATCTACTGAGTTTGGCAAGTAAGGTGCTGTTTTTTTTGAAGTTGTTTTATCAACCCCATAAATTGGGTTTTCAATTGTTGCATCACCTAAATTACAAGGGATGCTTCCATTAAAATCGTCAGTAATATCTGCAATTGTTTTTATTCTAAAATTATCATTTATTAAATCGTGCCATTCAAATAATCTGGGAATATTTTTATCCCAATAAACACCATTTAATAAAACATCTGTATGAGATAAATATTGATTAAAAACACAATTGTAATTTTCAGGAGAGTTGTGAAAATGGATTCTTTTGTATGTGTTAGTTAATTTATGTTTATATAATTCGCCACTTTTTAAATGAACATATACTGGATAAGTATAATTGTTTTCAATATATTCATCAGGCTCTACTTCTTGCACATCCATTAAATTCATAATTTCAATAATGCCATGTGCAACCCTACCACTGCCAGTTACTGCAATTTTTATTGGGGGTAATTTAATTCCAAAATAAGAATTAATTAATTGTCTATAATCTTTTGTTTTAAAAACCCTTTCAAGATTAAATTGACCCGTTCTATTCCCATAACTCATCATTCCATTGTGAGCTCCTACAATTCCTGCAAAAAAACCAAACCCTATCATTCTCTGCCCATCTTCATGTTCTAAACATTCATAATCGATTAAGGTTATTTTTTTTTGAATCATACTTTTAAATAACTCTTGATTATGTGGTTGAAGTTTTTTTGTATGACTAAAAAAAAAGTATGTTTTATTTGGTATTAATAATTCTTTTGGAACTTCTTTAATACCCATTAAAATATCACAATCATATAAATCATCTTTTACTTCAACACCAGCTCTCGTATATTCAATATCTAAAAAACATCGGTTACTACAACTTTGTACAATTACTTTTATTTCTGTGTTTTTATGTAGCCATTTACATTGTGCAGGTGTTAGGGCAACTCTATTATCTTCTGGGGTTTTCGATTCCTTAATTAATCCAAGTAAAATCATTTTATCTATAAAAATTTAATAGTAACAAAAATAAGTAGATAAAAAAAGATAGAGAGCTATTTATAAATCTTTACTTACTAATCTTCATTTTTTTATAGATTTGAAAATTTCCTTTCTATTTACATTAATTTATCTTAAAATGTTCTCCAAATTAGTCGAAAATGCAATAATCGTTCGAAATAGCCGTTCGTAATAAGTTAGAAAAGTGTGTTTAATATTTTATAGATTAGAAATATTAAAGTGAGGTTGAAAAATGTTTGTTTATCCTACCTAAGAGATTTTATATCCACCTTATGATGCAACAGTTGAGTTGTTTAACTGTAATGCAGTTAATCAACTAATTGAATAGATAATTAATTGAATACACATTTAGTGTATATTAAATAAGGTTACTATGAAAAATATTGAACAATTTAAAAAAGTACAATTAATAAATATTTTTATTTTAATTATATTTTGTTTTTTGTTAGTTGCTTGTACAAAGTATGGCGGTAAATCTTCTACAACAACTACATCTGGGTCATCTTCTGGAGGTTCAGGTGCAGGACCAACACCATTACCTCCAACAGGAAGTGGTTCAGGTGGAAGTGGGTCAGGAGGCACAGGTTCAGGTGGAACTGGAGGAGGAAGTGGATCTGGTGGAACAGGAGGAGGCACAGGTTCAGGAGGAACTGGAGGAGGAGGTTCTTCTACAGCAAATATTCCTCATGCATATATTCAAGGATTATTTTATACATCATTAAATAGTTCTTATGTTACTTTAAACGATTCAATATCTTTAAAACAAGATGGAAGTTATACAACACTTTTTGCAGGTAATACTTTATTAAAATATAAAATTGGTTCAGGGGCAGCTTCAGATCCAGTTTATACTACTGCAATGTATTTTGTTCGTCCTTATTCTTATTATAGTTATGTATTATTTAAATCTCCAGCAGCAACTGTTGGCGAAACTTTGTTATATAACGATTTAAGTTTACCTACTCCTGGCACATCGCAAGTCAGATTTATAAGTCTCGATCCACTTACAACTTCAGTTCCAATTACATTTAGACTTACAAATTTTTTGGATAATGTTACTGTACCAAACAGAACTTATTTGGATAATAGATTAGATACCAATTTTACTACTTTTAGAACTATTAATCCTGGTGTAAGTAACGTAAGTTTTGTTTATAGAGATAGTACTTTAATAACTTTTTCTCAACCATTCGAAGCGGGTAAAAAATATACTGTTTTTGCTGGAGCATTAAGCTATTTTACAAGTAGTAAAGGAACTTTGCCAGTTAATTATTATCAAGTAGCACGTCATAATTAAGATATATGAAAAATAATTTTAAAAATTTTATTGTTTTTTGTTCTTTAAGTTTTTTAATGGGTTGTACAAAATATACAACACCATCAGAAGTTGTTACAACACCAACACCAACTGTAACAGTCACTCCACCAGCATTAAAGTTTTTTAATGTTATGGATCAAGGTGCTACTAATGTGTTTTTAAATTCAAAACAAGTTACCTCTGTTGCTAAATTTTTTGCTTCAGCATATATTAATGCGAAAGAAGGATCTAATAATATTCAGTTATCATTTCCAAATAAAAATACTTTGCTTAATGTAAATCCTATTTTAGCAAATAACACAAAATATTCTTGTTTCTTTTATAAAGTAGGTAATGAATGGAAGTATAATTTAGTGAAAGATGATTTGCCAGCAAATTTAGTTGCAGGAGCAGCTGCTATTAGAGTTTTAGATTTTAGAACTGAAGCTTATTTTAATTATATTAATGTTCGATTAATTTCTCCAGGTTTTGAAATTATAGATCAAAAAAATAGAAATTTTTTAGACCATAGTACATTTGATGGCTACACTCAATTTCAAAAAGTAGGTGCTGGTGCATATAATATTTTTATGTATAACGATACTGTTACAAGTAGCTTTAGAAAAGGGGTTTCTATTGATCCAAAAGGAATTTATAGTATTTTGTTAACAACACCATCAAATATAACTCCAGTAACTGATGCTATTTTTCATATATATCCAGATGCAGTTAAACACAATTAATTAAAGATTTTTTTATATTACTTAAAAAGCTATTGAACAATTTTCAATAGCTTTTTCGTTTAGTTTTGTTTTAGATTAAAGTAAGAATTACAATGAATAAAAATTTGTCTACTCTTTTATCAAGATTTAGCGAGCCAGAAACTTTAAAAATGGCAAAACTGGGGAGAGCATTGAGGGAGAAAGGAATCGATATTATTGATTTAAGTTTAGGAGAACCAGATTTTGATACGCCTATACATATTAAAAATGCAGCAATAAATGCTATTAACGATAATTGGAGTCATTACACACCTGTTGCAGGATTTTTAGATTTAAGAGAAGCAATTTGTTTTAAATTTAAACGAGATAATAATTTAGATTATAAACCCGAAAATATTGTTGTATCTACAGGTGCAAAACAATGTTTAGCCAATGCTGTTTTGGCAATTGTTGATGAAGATGATGAGGTTTTAATTCCAACCCCATTTTGGGTAACGTATAGCGAATTAGTAAAAATTGCTAGAGGCAAAGTTGTTGCCATAAACACAACAAATGAAAGTGGATTTAAAATAACACCAGAACAATTAGAAAATTCAATAACCAAAAAAACAAAGTTATTTTTATTTTCATCTCCATGTAATCCTAGTGGTACAGTTTATAGTAAAGATGAACTTAAAGCATTGGTTGAAGTGTTTGTAAAATATCCAAATATTTATATTATTAGCGATGAAATTTACGAGTATATCAACTTTATTGGTAAGCACGAAAGTATTGCAAGTTTTAACGAATTAAAAGAAAGGGTTGTTGTTGTAAATGGATTGAGTAAAGGGTTTGCGATGACAGGTTGGAGATTAGGTTATATGGCTGCAAATTTAGAAATAGCAAAAGCTTGCGAAAAATTGCAAGGTCAATTTACTAGTGCTACTTGTTCTATCACTCAAAAAGCTGCAGTAGTTGCTTTAACTACTGATACAAAACCTTCATTTGAAATGGTTGAAGAATTTGCAAAAAGAAGAAAAAGAGTTATGGAATTAGTTTCTGAAATCGAAGGTTTAAAATGTAATGCTCCCGATGGTGCATTTTATGTTTTTCCAGATGTAAGTTATTTTTATGGAAAGTCTGATGGAGAAGAAACGATTACAAATTCTGCTGAATTAAGCATGTATTTATTAAATAAAGCAAATGTATCCTGTGTTATGGGTGCTGCATTTGGTAATGAAAATTGTATTCGATTTTCGTTTGCAAACAATTTGCAAAATATTGAAAAAGGATGGGAGAGAATTAAAATTGCTTTAGGTAAACTTAAATAAAATTATTTCTCAGCAATAAAAAATAAATCAAGACAATCATCTGTTGCAGAAGCTACAAAAAAGTCAGAATGATGAATACTTTCTACTAAAGTATTATCTGCATTTAACATATTTCTTCTGTTCCTTCTGTTCATAATATCAAAAGGAATTTGTAATAATTGTCTTGGTAAAAGATATTGAAGATTTAAAATATCGTATTTCATTATTCTATTCACCGATTCTTTATTCTTATTATAATACTCCATTACTTTCTCATTACCATAAGTTCCATTGGTTTCAACAGAAGTGAAAGACTTTAACAGCAATGCTTTCAGCTCATCAACCTTGTATTCACGAATGTGCCATGGATTGCGAGATAAACTCATGATCTTGTTTGGAGTGGTAACAATAAATTTTCCGCCAGGTTTTAAAACTCTATGAATTTCCTTTACATATGCTGCATCGTTTTGGATATGTTCAATTACTTGAAATGAAATTACAAAATCAAAAGTATTATCCGCAATTCCACTAATTGGTGGAATTGTCATTTGCAAAAATTCAACATTTGTTAAATGTGCATTTTCTTCTTTAACTTTTGGGTCTGCGAATTTATCAATAGTAACAAATTGCTCTGCTTTTGGTGCAACTGTACTAAT
>JANOVK010000258.1:0-2808 GCA_031417315.1 Chitinophagaceae bacterium
AGAATATTTTTTTGCTTCATTAGTATTAACCCAAAATCCTGTACCCCAACGTTCTGGTCTTTTAAACAGATATCCAGTTTTTCTTGCTTCATAAAAGTCATTACCTTTTGGTGTGGCATAAAAATTAATTCCAACTTGCCATAAATTTTTTAACTGACTATTTATATTAGTATTGATATTAACAGTTTGAAAGTCCCAAGGTTTTAAACGAGTAGAATAATAAATATTAAAATTTAAGTTTAGTCTATTGTACCATTTTTTAGGTTCAATCCACTTGTAACCCATCCATAGTCCATTATCTATATAATTATTATTGGTGAAATAACCCATATCGTTTTGTTGATATTTATCATTTGCCAACTCTTGCCATAAATTAAAATTAAAGCGACCTCCAGTTTTTGAAAATCCAATTGCATGATTATACCCAATTAAATTTTTTCCAACTCCTCCATAACCAACTAAATTACTTACACCTACTTTACCTGAAAAATTCCAAATATTTTTCTTATCAAAAAAATCCCATAATGCTGCTGTATTATATGCATCATAATCAGTTCCATTTCTAATTACACTCGTATTAATGAAAGAAATGCTTGAATTGTTTTTTAAAGTTTGATCTAAAACTATAATATTATAATTTACTAATGGACTCGTTTCTACTTCTCTTGTTGTACCTTTTATTTTATCTAAAATTGTAGCGTGCTGAGCTGATGTGATGGCATTCAAAATTCCTATTCCTAACCCTTTTGAACTACGACCACTAACTTTTGTTGCGTTTATTAATTTTGTTTCTATCGGATTATTTATTATTGAATCTGTATTTGCAAGATTGTCATAAGCCTTTCCAAAATTTATTGGAAATCCACCAATTCTTCTACTATAAAACAAATTGCCTTTGTTAAACAATTCAGTTCCTTCAGTAAAAAAACTTCTATACTCATCATAACGAACTTCAAAAGGACCAAGATTTAATATTCTGTTATCACTTTGAACCTGACCAAAATCTGGCACCAAAGTCATATCTAAAGTATATGCCTGATTAATACCATATTTCACATCAACACCACCATTAATTGTACTAGTAAAATTCTTTAAATTAGGATTGTTATAGGGATAGTGATTTGCATTAAAAGATAAATAAGGTGAAAGTGATAAACGAACTGGTGGCTTAATATTATCAATATTTTTTAATAACCCTTCTTGTGCTAAAAAATTTCCACCAACAATTGGATTTACAGGATTCCACATAAATTGTTTTCCACTTTTTGTTCTTCTTCTTGTAATATTCATTCCCCAAGTTTGATTGGGTTTCGATACAAATCGAATTGCAGCATATGGAATACGCATTTCAAAAGTCCATCCATCATTAACTATTTTAGAGCTAGATTCATACACACTACTCCAACTGCCATCTTCTCCATTTGATGAATATTTTGCATCAAATTGTTCGCCTAATGCCGTAACAAAATATCCAAACCCATTAATCTTATCATTATAAGTATCAAAAATTACCCCCACAAAATCATTAATGCCAACAACATCTCTACCAACTAATTCTTTAGAAATACTATCCTTATTTTGCTCATGACAATACCCTGCTATGTAAAAAGCTTTATCATCATATAAAAGATAAATTTCTGTTCTACTTTCGGCACTTTCTGCTTTACCAAAACTTGGTCTCCACTCAACAAAATTATTTATTAGAGTTGCTTTTTTCCAAGCTTCTTCATTTAATTCTCCATCAATTTTAAAAGTTGCAGTTGTTCTAACCGCATTTACCTCTTTAACTTTGATTTCATTTTGTGCACACAATGTTATACTTAGCATTAAAAAGCACAGAATTAAGAAATAATTTTTTTGCATTACAGCCTATTAAAAAATAAAAGTAAAATTTATTAAAGTATATCAAAAAAGAGTTTGATATACGAAAAGAAATAAGTTTAAAAGGCAAAAAGGTTATTTAAATCAATTACATTCATCTTTCAATTTAGTCAAATGATGCAATCTTTAAATGCACTTAAAGAAAATTTTAAAAGCAGTAAAACAAAATCTTTAGAATTTAGAAAGCAACAATTGCAAAAATTAAAAACAATTGTTTTAAAATATGAACATGAGTTGTATGAAGCTTTATACTCAGATTTAAAGAAAAGTAAAGAAGAAGTTTGGGTAACTGAAATAGGTTTTTTTTTAACTGAATTAAAGGCTACACTAAAGAATATTGATAAATGGATGAAGCCAGAAAGAGTAAAAACCAATTTACTTAATCTGCCATCATCGAGTTATATATACCACGAACCATTAGGTGTTGTTTTAATAATAGCTCCTTGGAATTATCCATTTCAATTATTATTTACACCTTTAATTGGAGCAATTGCTGCTGGCAATTGTGTAGTATTAAAACCAAGTGAATTTACACCTGCAACAGCAAGGGTTATGAAGAAAATTATAGAAGAAATTTTTGAACCAAATTATATATTATTTGTTGAAGGCGATGGGGCAACTGTAGTTCCTGAAATGATGAACAACTTTGTTTTTGATCATGTTTTTTATACAGGCAGTACTGCAGTAGGAAAAATAATTTATCAGTTAGCTGCTAAGAATTTAGTGCCTGTTACTTTAGAATTGGGAGGTAAAAGCCCTTGTGTGGTTGATGATTCAGCCAATATAAAAATTTCAGCTAAAAGAATTGCTGTAACAAAGTTTAGCAATTGTGGACAAATGTGTGTGGCTCCTGATTATGTTTTAGTTCATGAAAAAGTAAAAGATAAATTAATAGAAGAACTAAAAAACTATATTCAACAATTTTAT
>JANOVK010000259.1:0-1518 GCA_031417315.1 Chitinophagaceae bacterium
TAACTGTTCCCCTCCACTCATGTTAAAACTTTCATCTCCATTTGTAGCAGCAGTTTCTAATTGAGATAGAATTGAACTTCCCATTTGCCCTTTTCCAAATTATAAAGAGTTATTTCATTTCGAAAAAAATTTAATGATTCAATATCTATTTCTTAAAAAAATTGTGGCTTGTGGCATTAAGGATATTAGTGTTAGTGGTACTTGTTTTGAATATGGGTTAAGAGAAGGAGCATTAAGTGTAGAAATGAACTCAAACCCACATAATCCTTATGCTTTAGCTAAAGATACATTGAGAAAATTCTTACAACAATTGCAATTATCTACTGCCTTTAATTTAAAATGGATACGATTATTTTATACTTATGGAAAAGGGCAAATGGGAAGTTCAATTCTATCTCAATTAGAAACTGCTGCTACAAATGGAGATGAAAGTTTTAACATGAGTGGAGGGGAACAGTTAAGAGATTATTTGCATGTAGAAGAAGTTGCAAAAAAAATTGTACATTTTTCTCTTGATGAAAAATTAAATGGAATTGTAAATTGTTGTAGCGGAAAACCAATTTCAATTAAAAGATTAGTTGAAGATTATATAAAAGAGAATGAATATAAAATTAAATTAAACTTTGGATATTATCCTTACAATGATTATGAAGCAATGGCATTTTGGGGAGTAACTCAGAATTAAAAAAAATAAATGTCTACAACAAATCCATGGGCAAGTTTTTGTATGAGTACATATAATCGCCCAACTTTTTTACAAAAACAAATTGAGATATTATTAAGACAAACATTTCAAAATTTTGAAATTGTTATTAATGATAATGACCCTAATGCTTCAGGAAAAATAATTGCAGATTCTTTTAATGATGAAAGAATAAAATATGAATGTAATAATGAAAACTTAGGAATGGTAAAAAGCTTTAATAGAGCAATTGATAGAGCTTTAGGTGAGTTTGTTGTTATGGTTACAGACGATGATCCTGTTTTTGAATATATGCTCGATTATTTTTATAACTTACAAGAAAAATTTCCAAATTTTAATTTGTATTGTGGTGCTAAAAGAACTAAAACTAAAGTTGATGAAGTTGAGTTAATTGATAAAGACGATTTCTTATATAAATTTTTAGATCCAAAATTAACCAAAGCACTACATTGGTCTAGTTGCTTAATAAATAGAAAAACATTGATTGAAATTGGTAAGTTGAAAGATTTTGGAAGTGGTCATTTAGTAGATCATATCATGATGGTTTTAGTAGGCAGTAAAAACGGAGCATTAATAATTAATAAAGAGTTTAGTAATATTCAACTCCATCAATCAAATTATTCAAAATCTAATGTAAACAATTACTACATAAGTTGTATTAATTTTTATAATGAATTAAATAAGTTTATTGTAGATAAACCAAATTATAAAAGAGATCATACTGTTATTCTTAAACATCTTCATCATTGGTTTATTTCGTGTTTCTTTTCTCTAAGAAAATTTTATTTTTTAAATGAAATTAATTCTAAACAACT
>JANOVK010000260.1:0-9733 GCA_031417315.1 Chitinophagaceae bacterium
TAATCTGGAGATTGAAACAAATCTGCTCTTACTGCCATGGTAAATTAATTTGTGCAAATGTAAAGCGAAGGCAGCGAAATATTGTTGATTGGTTGATTGGTTGAGTTGTTGATTGGATGATTAGAGGATATAATAATTAAACAATTAAATCATTTGCATTGAATTAATTTTTATTTTTATACTAATTAATTATATAATTTATGAAAATTTCACTTTTAGTAATATTGCTAACTATTTTTTTTCAAACTGTTCAATCTCAAGATTCAACTTTCTTCATCACTGATAAAAAAGAAGTAATCTGGAAAAAAGTATACAATACTGATTACTCTTATAAAATGTTATTATTTGAATTAAAAAAATCTGGTTTGTTTCAAAATATTGATACAATAAATACAACAATTTTAGGAGAAATCAAAAGAACAGCAATTGATTATAGTAATGCTAAAGAAACTATATGGAAATCAGATATACCTCTGTATGTAAAAATGTCAGATATATCTGCAACTTTTGAGATAAACTTTAAGCCAAATAAATATCAAGTTATTATTAAAAATATTAAATGTATAGGTAAAATTGACAACCCGACTGATAATTTTTTATTTTCAAAACCAAATGAAATTGAAAGTATAAACTTTTATGCTTTAAAGCAAAGTAAACTTGAATTTAATAAACCATTTATAAAACTTTCAATTCCAATTTTCAATTATCATTTCGATAAATTATTTTCAATTTCAAATTCTAAACAGTTAGAATGGTAAAAATTATTTAGATAAATCTTTTCTAATAAAATATTTTTCTTCTGAATTAATGGTTTTATAAATACATGAAATATCAGAAATATCTCCTATATACAATTTAATTATTTCATGATTATTATTCTCAATAAATAATCTAAATTCTTTTTGATAGTCATATTGCATGTCTTTTTGAAAAATATTTTTTGTAGAAACCTTATTGGAGAAATCTTTATAATCAACTAAGTGATGTTCCCATTTAAATTGTCTTTTCTTTAATTCACTTTGTAATCTACTCAAAAAAATGTCTACATCCTTTATTATAAGAAATGATTCATATTTTTTTAATAATTTTTTTGGAATAAACCATTTTTCATTATTTCGCATTTTTAGCATATTTAAACTATATAAACAAAATAAATTTTCAGTTGGATTATTAATTCTCTTAACTAATTTTGTGATTTTAATTGAAATATTAAAATGGTTTTGCCTATTTATACTGTTTAAATGAATGATTGATTTTTTTGAATAATCTATTTTATAGGCACCTTCTAATTTATCGCCTTGGACTTCATCGGTATTCTTAATAAAATAATCCAATGTATTACAAAAAACCAACCCTTGTTTTTGTAATGTTTCAATATGAGCAAAATCTCCAAACTTGATAAATATTCCATTAAACTTCATAGAATATATTTAAATTACTAACCTAATTATAAATCTTTCCTAATCCATCTTCTCAAATCCTTCACCAACAATAATTCCAAATTGCTTGGCAACAGTTTCGTTGTAAACTTTCTTTCTCAACTTCACCATTTGCCATTGCAATTCTTTTGTAGATTTTGTTTTTAAATATTTTGCTGCTTGTTCACCTGCCTGATAACCCCAAGTATACATGTCTGCACCATAAGCAGCAACTGCACCACGAGCAACCAAACCTGCTTCACTAGTAAACACAGGAACTTTAGCATTATTGCAAGATTGAATTATAGTTTCGAAAGATGTAAACACTACATTATCTGGGTTTGCAAAAAATGCATCTATATTTTTAGAAAGTAAAGATTGTGTTACTAATTGAGTTTCGGCACTTGAGTTTACAGGCAGAGTAATTAACTCAATATTCATTTGTTGAGCTAATATTTTTATATGATTTAATGCATCAACACTTTGTGGTTCGCTTTGATTAAAAATCATTCCAACTCGTATTTTTTCTTTTTTTAAAAGCTTTGGAATTAATCCAAATGAAGTATCGATGTAACTTAAATCTTCTCCAACACCAAAAAGATTTGTAGGTGCTTTGCCATCATTAGTATTAATTTTCATCAGTTCTGGTATTGGTGAAACCATCATAAACACTGGAATATCTTTAACATTTTGAATGGTAGTAATTGTTGAAATTGATGGACAAGTTGCAATACAATTCACCTTTTCAGATTTTACATATTGAACAATTTGAGTAAGTGTTGGAATATTTGCTTGAGCATTTCTATAAATTACATGAATCGTTTTTTGTTCTTCACTAAATCCGTTTTTTTTCAATGCATCAAAAAAACCTTGCTTTGCTTTTGCTATGGTGTTGTCTTCAAAAGCATCAATAAAAGCAATAGTTGGAATATTATTATTCTTGCTTTTACATGAAGTAATCAGAAGAATGAAGATGAATATTTTTATCAATTTCATTGAGTTGAATTTAAAAAATTTGATGAAATAAATTCTTTTACATTTGTTAAAACAAATATAGCATTATGCAATTTGGAATGATTGGAAGTGGAAGTTGGGCAACGGCTCTTGCAAAACTTTTAACTGATAATGGCAATAAAATTAACTGGTGGATAAGAAATGCAGACACACTAAAAATCATTCAGGAAAAGGGTCATAATCCACATTATTTACATTCTACTTTTTTTAATACTAAACAATTACATCTTAGTAATAATATTGCTGAAGTAGTTGCTAATAGTGATGTTTTGGTAATTGCAACGCCATCAGCATATGCAGAAAGTGCTTTGTTGCAATTAGAGAAAAATGCTTTAAAGAACAAAAAAATTGTTTCTGCAATTAAAGGAATTCTTCCTACAAAAAATCAATTACTCAACGACTTTTTATTAGAACATTTTAATTTTAGTATTGAAAATTATTACACTGTTTTAGGGCCTTGTCATGCAGAAGAAGTTGCATCTGAGAAATTAAGTTATTTAACTTTTAGTGGCATTAATGAAACTAAAGCTTTAGAAATTGGTAATTATTTTAAAACAGAATATTTAAACATTGTTATTAATCATGATGTTGTTGGTGTACAATATGCTGCTATCTTAAAAAATATTTATGCATTGGGTGCTGGAATAGCACACGGGCTTGAATATGGCGATAATTTTTTAAGTGTTTATATCACAAATGCTGCAGATGAAATGGTTCATTTTTTAAAGAAATTAGTTTGGAGTCAAGAATCAGATGAAGAACAAAAAAATATTAATTATGCAACTTCGGTTTATTTAGGAGATTTATTAGTTACTTGTTATTCGTTATACAGCAGAAACAGAACTTTTGGTAATATGATAGGAAAAGGATATTCTGTAATGGCTGCTCAATTAGAATTGAATATGGTTGCCGAGGGTTATAATGCTAGTAAATGTATTAATATTAAAAATGAATATGTACAAGCTGAAATGCCTATTGCTACTACTATTTATGAGATTCTTTGGAAAGGTTTGCCAGCAAATGAAGGTTTTAAGAATATTGAAAAATTGTTGATTTAATTGAATAGATGGTTTATGGTTTTCAAAATACTTTATATCTTCAACATATTTTAAAAAAAATTCATCATTCATCATTAAATCAATTAATCCTTTTTTCTAACTGCTGCAACAATGCTCTAATATCTTTTGGTGGCTCTGCAACTAAATTAATTTTATTTTCCTTCCAATCGAATATTAACTGATAAGCATGTAATCCTACCCTAGAAAGAATTGGCGTTTCATCTAATTCGTTTTTCGATAATTTATACTTAGGTTTTATTTGAGAAAGTAAAATGGGTTTACCATCACCATATAATTCATCACATACAATTGGGTGGCCAATATATTTACTATGCACTCTTATCTGATGTGTTCTGCCTGTATGAATTCTAAATCTAACCCAAGAAAAATATTTATAATCTTTAATTAACTCGTATGTAGTTAAAGATGCTTTTCCTAGTTTATTTGTTGTCATTTCTCCTTTTTTAAATGGATGTTCAACAATAGGAATATTCACTTCTCCAATTGCATTTGTTAAAGAGCCTAATACTAAACCCATATAATATTTTTCAATCTTTCTGTGCTCGAATAACTCATTAAAAATTTTATGCGTTTCGGCATTTTTAGCAAAAAGAATAATTCCACTAGTTTCCCTATCTAATCTATGAATAATAAAAACCTTTGAAAATTTTTGTTCAAGTATTTGTTTTAAAGAAATTTCTTTACCAAATCTATCAGGCACACTAAACAATCCTGCTGGTTTATTTATTGCAATAAAATCATTATTCTCAAAAACAATATCCAAGTTTTTAAAAGTCATATCAACAATATTTTTTTTGAAAAATTATTCGGGTTCAGCTATAGTTTGTGTTGGAGGTTTCTTTCTAATAAAAGATTTGTTCATAAACTTCAACAACCGAACTTCTTTTTCAGTAAGCATTCTCCATCTTCCTCTATTTACATTCTTTTTAGATAAGTTAGCAAACAAAACTCTGTCAAGCTTTTCAACAGTATATCCTAAATGCTCAAACATTCTTCTAACAATTCTATTTTTACCACTGTGAATTTCTATTCCAACTACTTTTTTATCTTTTCCATCTGCATAAGATAAAGCATCAGCCTGAATAAATCCATCATCAAGAGTGACGCCTTTTAAAATGCTTTCGAAATCTTTTTTAGTTACATCTTTATCCAAAGTAACTTCATAAATTTTCTTTATTCCATATGAAGGATGTGTTAATTTTTGAGCCAACTCGCCATCATTTGTTAACAATAAAACTCCAGTTGTATTTCTATCTAATCTACCAACAGGATAAACTCTTTCGGGCGTAGCACCTCTAACTAAATCTAAAACTGTTTTTCTTCCTTTTGGATCTTCTAAAGTTGTGATATAATCTTTTGGTTTATTCAATAAAATATAAACTGCTACTGTTTTTGCTGATAATTTTTTGCCTTTAAATTTAATTACATCTTTCTCACTAACTTTAAATCCAGGTTCAATAATTATTTCTCCATTAACAGTTATACATTCTTTTTTTATTAATTCTACAGCTTCTCTTCTACCACAAATTCCAGCATGAGCAATAAATTTATTTAAAGGCATTAGCTCTGTTGAAACTTCTTCTGTTTTTATTTTTTCAACTTTTCCTAGGCCAAATTTTTTATTGGGTTCTGGCTTATAAGTTCCATGAAGTTTTTCCATTTTTATTTTATGTGCAATTTTCCCTGCCTCTTTTCTTTCAGCTTTCATTTGTCTCTTAGCTTGTCTAAAAAGTTCTTTCTTTTTTGCACCTTTGGGTTCTTTATCCATAAACTTTTCGAACCCCTTTAAATTAGCTTTTACTTTAGCCATAATATATTTTAATAAGCATTTTAATTTAATTAGTAACTCAGATAATTAAATAATACTTTGCAAACTTAATGTAAGTATAATTGATGTTTTAAAAAAGGGGAAGCAAAACAATTGTTCTGCATCCCCTTTACAAATTTTTTTAGTTAGAAATTAAAATCAGCCGCCTCTATTCATTCCACCACTTCTTCCTCCTCCTTCTCCCATTTTAAACATTTGCATCATACGTGGTTGATTTCCTTGTGCTTTAAAATTTCTTAAATTATAGGTAAAGCTTACCATAAAATAATTAGTTAAAACTAACGACTGCATATCTTGTATTGAATTAGAAGAAACTGTTCGCGAAACACTTTGGTTTTGATTAAATAAATCGAACATAAAAACTTTAACTTCTCCAGCTTTATCTTTAAATAATTGCTTAGCTATACTTGCATTTAATAATGGAATAGAAGTATTAAATCCATCAGTTCTTCCTCCATTATAAGTATAATCTAAATCGGTAGAAAATATCCATCCACTTTTAGTATAATGAGTTGCTTCTACAGATAAAAATTGTGAAAAGAAATCTGCATTTTGATTCGGTTGTAAAGTATATCTAGCAATATTATACATTGAGTTTGAAGTAAAATTAATATCCCATTTATCTTTTAAATTGGTTGTCCATAAAATGTTAGTACCTATCGTAGTATTTCTACTATAATTGCTTTCGTTATTAATTAAACCCTGACTTTGTAATCGACTATAATTTACACCTAAATTTAAATTACTTTTTGGTTTACGCAATGGAAATCCATAATTAAAATATCCAATGATACTATAAGTTCCATCTAAATTTACTGGCATTGTTGTTTGTACTCCTCTATTTGAAATAAGAACAGAATTCTGAATATCGTTAGCTACAAAAGTTACGTTAACCATTGCAAAAATAATTTTTTGCGTTAGTATATTAAATGAATTATAAAAGGTTCGAAAATTGTGACTAAATTTTTGTTGTAATGCTGCATTTCCAACTCTAATATTTAATGGATCACTATTATCAACTATGGGTTGTAACTGCGAAACGCTTGGCTGGCTTGTTCTTCCTGAATAATTAAAACGAAGATTTTCTGTTTTGCTAAACGAATAATTAAATCTTGCAGTTGGAAAAAGGTTAATATAATTTTGCTCGATGGTATTATTTAAACTATTATTGATACTTTTTAAATTACCCCATTGTACTCCATTACCAATTGTAAAATTATATTTTGGTTTGGTTATTCTGTAACTTAAAGTACCTCTATCTGATATATAAGTATTACTAAAATCGTTGGTTAAGTTAGCTACTGGAATTGAATAATTATTTAAACCTTTATCAAACGAAAAAGTATGTTTATCAGATAAAACTTCTTGATAACTATGGTTATAAGCTATCTCAATTTGTGAAAATTTGCCTAAGGGTTCAGAATAAGAAAATGTTCCATTTAAACTTTTTGTAGTATTAAAACTGTTATAATTTTGATCGATAGTATCTTTTCTAAAACTTACGTTATTATTATAATATTCGTTTACAGAATAATTGTTTCCCGTTCCATCATTATCATTTCTTCCAACATTTCCACTTACAGTAAAAGATCTTCCCTTCTTTTTAAATCTATGACGAAAAGTTAAATCAACATTACCATTATAGCCTTCATTATCGCTTCCTGTTCTTGCTACTGAATTATTTAAATTAACAAACTTCCCTTTTGTAGAACCTGTATTAGTTGTAGTAGTTCTATTTGTTTTTTGCAAGTTTATATTTGGACGAATGATTAAAGAATTGTTCCCTAAACTATCCAATTGTTTTTCAATATTAAAATTAAATCTACCATTGCTATTATTGTTGAAAGTAGATTTATTTTGTGTACTAAAAATGGAGGAATCTACTTTACCAGACGTAAAATTTTCTGTAAAACTATTTTGTATATTATTTGTTTTTTGATTATTATAAAACCCACTGCCACTTACTTCTGTTCTAGCACCCCATTTATCGCTATAATTTAGTCCCCCACTCCAGGTATTAATTATTCCTCCTGTACTACTAGAACCAGCAATGTTTTGAATTATATTCATTACACCACCTCCACCACCCTGTCTTCCTCCACCTCCACCACCAAGTGTACCTAAAAAATCTTGTGTACTAAATCCTTGTTTATTTACATTATTTCCTTGTCCAGTAAAAGTTAATTGTCTACCATCGTTAAAATTCGATAAACTTATATTATGATCATTTAAAAGTTGATCACCATCACTTCCCATGCCTGCTGTCATTTTTCCAAACGTTCCTTTTCGCTTATCTTTTTTTGTAATAATGTTAATAGTTTTTGTTCTGTTTCCATCATCAAAACCAGAAAATGCACTCTGATCACTTAATGCATCAAATACTTGAATTTTATCTATAACATCGCTAGGTAAATTTTTTGTTGCCATTTTTGGATCATCTCCAAAAAATCTTTTTCCATCAACCAAAACTCTTTGTACATCTTCTCCCTGTGCTTTTATGCCCCCACTTTTATCCACTTGAATACCGGGCATTTTTTTCAACAAATCTTCAACCATTGCATTAGGTTTAGTTTTAAAACTTCCTGCATTATATTCAACAGTATCTGTTTTAATTACAACAGGAGATTGAGTTACAACAACAGTACCTAAATCTTTAAACGCTTGTTTTAAATAAATCGATCCTAAATTTTTATCAGTTTCTTCTTTACTTAATGTGATTTTTTTATAAATAGGTTCAAATCCTTGAAAAGTAATTTGCAACAAATAAGTTCCTACACTTAAATTTTTCATTTCAAAACTTCCACTTTCTTTTGCCAATGTAAATTGCTCTAATGTGCTATCGGTTTTATCTAACAAGGAAATTGATGCATTTAATAAACTCTGTTTTCCAACTGTGTCTATTAATTTTCCTCTAAGATTAATTGATTGTGATTGTACAGAATTAGCAAATAGAATAAATGTAAATACAGTAAGTAGTAGTTTCATCAAAATTATAATTTATACGAAAATATTCTTATTTGATATACAATCTTAAAATTTTATTTAAAGAACTGTTAAAGAAAATTAAAAAGTATTGCAGAAATCAGGTATGGATTTAATATAATAAAATTAAGGGTGCATAAATATTTTTCGCATTGTTGTAATTCCTGTAATACAAATTTGGCAACTCTTAAAGAGTTGTCAAATCTAAAACTATTATTTTTTTCAACTGCAAAGAAACAAATGAAAAATTAAATTGTGGTATAAGTTGTTGCTAAAAGCAACTGTATAAAACTACGAGGCTACAAGCCTTGAAGAGCTGGGTGTTCTTCACCAACATTATATTGTAATAAAAAAAACGTTGTTGGTAGGCTATGCCATACCAACAACGGCGGAAACGTTAAATAAAAAACATACTACTTAACAGCAAATACATACAACCCTTTACCCAAAGAATTATAGTTCTGAATCCAAGGTTCTAACAAAGCAGCCTTTGAACCTGCAGCTTTTCTCATTAAGTCTAAATGTTTGTCAGGCACATCAAAATCGTAAACAAGTTGTGCTTTAATTGACCCATTATTTGCAGTTAAAGCTCCAGTAAATTTACATTCTAAAAAAAAGACACCCTTAGCTTTTGCAATAAACGCATATTTTGTGTACAACTTATTTCCAATTTTTGCAAACTCTACTTCGCTAGTATTTCCTAATTTACCAGGGCTAGTTTGTATTATGCAATCTTTTGTCCACATTATATACCCAAATGATGTGGTGGAATCCATTTTGTTATAAGCACAACTTACCGTACAATTTTCTTTAGAATATAAATACGTTTTCACCCCATCTAGCAAAATTGAATCTGGGATTTCAAAATTTATAATAACACTATCACCTATATTGATGGAATCTTTAGGGTTAATTATTTTGAATGTAGTTTTTATAGAGCTTTCGGCATAAGGACTTAAAATCTGCTCGCAACTAAAGCTGATTATGCAAAAAAATAATATGATATAATAATTAAAAAATTTCATTGTTGTTTTTTTAGGTTTATTAAGTTATTGACAAGCTGGTATGTAGTTCCTAAATACATCAGTAACTTGTATATTGTTAATAATTGTTGGATTGGTTATCTGTGCTTTTTGTATATAACCACACATTGATTGTACGTCTGTTCCCAATACATTATACATTTGAGACATTGTAATACCATCTACGTTATCCCAAGTCTCTAAAGCATTGAAATTATCTTGTAAATCGTGAAAAAAAGCATAAGGAATCCAGAATGCGGGTCCTTGAAAAAAATCTTGATTTTCAATTAAAATATCCATTCTTGTTGGCACACCTCTAAATATACCACTACTACCACTAATCTCACCAATTGGGTATCGTCTTAATGCGTGATTCATACCCTGAAACTC
>JANOVK010000261.1:0-2350 GCA_031417315.1 Chitinophagaceae bacterium
TTAGTTGATAATAAAATTAGAGACCATTATTCAACGTTTGCAAGTTTTACAATCCATAATTTATACGAATTTTTTATGGTGTTTGTAGTGTTATGTGGAATTGCTTCTATTTTATTATTTTCTTTAACACCTAGATTAAAGAAAATGATGCATGGAATTAATTAATTCTTTGAAACAAAATTATACCTTCATCGAGCCACAGATTATTTGTGGCTCTTTTTTTTAAATTAATTATTATGTGGAAAAAACATCCTAAAGCATTACCCTATTTATTTTTTTCTGAAATGTGGGAACGATTTGGTTATTACTTAATGATTGGAATTTTTACTCTTTATTTAAAAGATGTAAATGCAGGTTTTGGAATGACAGAAGCTGAGTCTGCAGATTTATATGGAACATTTATTGCTCTGGTTTTTTTAACGCCATTTTTGGGTGGATTGATTGCAGACAGATATTGGGGATATCAAAAATCAATAATTATTGGTGGATTTTTAATGGGTATTGGTTATTGTTTAATGGTGGTGCATTCTTTACCAGTATTATATGTAGCCATGACTTTTGTAATTGTTGGAAATGGTTTCTTTAAGCCTAATATCTCTACACTTTTAGGTAACACTTATACAACAGATGAACACAATCATCAAAAAGATGAAGGCTATAATATATTTTACATGGGTATAAATGTTGGTGCATTTATCTGCAATTTTTTTGGTGCAGTTTTATATATTGTTTATGGTTGGGGTTATGCTTTTATTGCAGCAGGAATTGGAATGTTTTTAGGGGTTGCAATATTTATTATAGGCAAAAAACATTATGAAAAATATGATGTGAAAAAAGGTGTGAGTGAAGGTGATATGTCTTTAGCAAAAATTGGTTTGTTAATTTTAATTCCATCAATAATTGCAGGTATTATTGGTTGGCTTATTCCTGGTGCTTTATTTGGTTCAGACTCTACAGATGCTTTTATTTTTGCCTGCATTCCAATTATATATTTTTATACTTCGCTTTACACAAAAGCTGACAAAGAAGAGAAAAGACCAATAGCTGCACTACTTGCAATTTTTGCAGTTGTTGTTTTATTTTGGGCAGTGTTTAAACAAAATGGTTCTGCATTAAATACTTGGGCTGATAGATATACTGATAGACAACTTTCGAATTCTACAAAAGAATTTGTTACTGATATCAAATTAGCAAAGGTTGTTACTTACCAAAAAGATTCTGTTCCTGTTTATGATAATCAATTTAGAATTCAAAAAGAAAATGGTGTAGTAGTAAAAGAATTAAATTTTCCAGCATATTTTAAAAATGCAAAAACAGAAAATTTACCAAAAGAAAATGAAAAAGTAAGTTTATGGTCAACCAATTTAAGTCAATCAATTAACCCTGGTTGGGTAATTTTATTAACACCCTTGGTAGTTGCATTCTTTGCATTTTTAAAAAAGAAAAATAAAGAACCATCAACAGCCACAAAAATTGCTTATGGTTTATTTATCTCTGGCTTATCAGCATTAGTAATGGTTGCAGCAGTTTATGCATCAAATAATGGAACAGAAAAAGCATCTGTTTGGTGGTTAATTGGAAGTTACGGTGTGATAACAATTGGAGAATTATTTTTAAGTCCAATGGGCTTATCATTAGTTTCTAAATTAAGTCCAGTTAGAATTACTTCATTAATGATGGGAGGTTGGTTTTTAGCTACTTCAATTGGCAATAAACTTTCTGGTGTTCTTGCAACTTTATGGGATACTTACGAAAGAAAATCAAACTTTTTTTTAGTGAACTTTTGCTTACTAATGTTTGCTGCATTTATTTGTTTTTTAATGCTAAAATGGTTAAATAAAATTATGAAAGAAAAAGGTTTGCATTAATTCTAAAGTCTAATTAAATTAATATGACGTCAACTAAACATCCAAAACAATTATACTTACTTTTTTTTACAGAAATGTGGGAGCGATTTTCATTTTATGGAATGAAAGCACTGTTGTTAGCTTATATGGTTACACAATTAAAATTTGATGAGCCAAAAGGTTATGCAATCTTAGGATCCTTTGCTGCATTGGTTTATACCATGCCCATGTTTGGTGGAATGATTGCTGATAGATTTTTAGGTTATCAAAAAGCAATAATGTATGGTGGAATTTTAATGACAATAGGACACTTAGTTTTAGCTATTCCTCAAGATTGGAGTTTCTTTTTTGGTATGGCATTTATTATTTGTGGTAATGGTTTTTTTAAACCAAATATTTCTAGTTTGGTTGGTACATTGTATGATAATAATGACCCAAGAAAAGACAGTGGTTTTTCACTATTTTATATGGGCATTAATGTTGGTGCTGCTTTAGGTGGATTG
>JANOVK010000262.1:0-2610 GCA_031417315.1 Chitinophagaceae bacterium
GTTTTTTGATAACATAAATATTAAATTTTGCCTACTCTAAATACACTTTTCAGCTTTCGTGTTGCTACTCTAATCAAGGATTTTCGCAGTTACTCCTTTTATATAGAAGTTAGGGTGTGAAGTGGAAAATAACATCTCATCTAACGTTTTGCAGCTACCCGAAGGGCGGGATTTTTACCACAAAACTTGATTTGAAAAACTAAAGTTTGATTACCTACAAAACTGTCTTTGGAATACGAAACCCCGCCTTTTGGGTAGGTGCTGTTCAAGCAACACTTTCAGTGAAGATTCGTGCATCCTCCCCATTATTCACCATCTTAGCTGTTCAAATATAAATACATTATGCAAACAAAAAAAACAATTTATCCGCCAATGCATTAAACCCTAGTGCAATTCAATGGCTAGAAAAACTTCATGAAGTTCTGCTCATTGGAGGATTCGGAAAGGGAACTGTCAAAGTCTATGTCGCAGAGATGCGCCTGCTCTTTCGGTATCATCATCAAAAAAATGTAGAAGAAATTAATCAGGAGGATATTACTCAATACATCCTGTTCATTAAAAAAGTGCATCAAGTGGGTCGAGCTAAGTGTCTCTCTGTGGCCCATTCATGCAGTTTTTTCTTTAAGAAAGTGTTGATCAAACCCTTTGTACTGCCTTCAGTGCTTTATCCTAAAAAAGAATTTATTCTTCCAAATATCATGACGATTGAAGAAATTCAAACGCTATTCAATTGCAAACTGGATTATAGAACAAGATCCGTCTTGGGATTATTGTATGGCTCTGGAATGAGAATTGGAGAAGTGCGCGATTTATTTATTACCGACATTGATTCCAAACAAAATCAAATTTTAATTAGACAAGGCAAAGGAAATAAAGATAGAATGACTTTATTACCTCAATCACTCCTAACCGATTTGCGATTGTATTTTATAGAAGCGAGACCAAAAATTCATCTATTCGAATCTAAGCAAACCAAGCGAGCCATGCATCAGCGCAGTTTATCATTGTTGGTTTCTAATGCAATGGAGAAAGCAGGATTTAAGAATAAAGGTTTTACTGCACATACTTTACGTCATAGTTTTGCGACGCATCTGCTCAATGCAGGCAGCGATATTCATACAATCAAAACACTTCTAGGTCATAGCAAGATTGAGACTACAATGGTTTATTTGCATTTGCAAACTTCCAAGCGACAGCAAATAATTTCGCCATTGGATGCACTAAATAGGGTAGTAAATGAATAGCGCAGGACAAAGCGCTGCGCTCCAAAACATCCTTTTTAATCATACATCCATCACTAAATTCAATAGTTATAGTCGAGCTGTATTTCGAGATTTGAGTATTTGTCATACCTCAAAAAAAGGCATGCATTATATGCAATGTGATAATGAACAATGTGCCGTTCCTACGATTCAATATCACGCTTGTGGCAATAGACACTGCCCAAATTGTGGTGGTATGAAGCGCGATATTTGGATAGAAGAGAAGACGAGAGATTTATTGCCGACATCTTATTTTCATATTGTATTCACTTTGCCACATGAACTGAATAGTCTGACGATGGGCAATCGCAAGGCGATGTTTAAATTGCTCTTTGATGCATCCTCTTATACATTATTAAAACTTGGAAAAGATCCAAAACATTTAGGAGCTACGCTTGGGATTATTTCAGTCCTACACACTTGGGGCCAAGACTTATGCTTTCATCCGCATGTTCATTGCATAGTGAGTGGAGGAGGTATTGACATTGGAAATAATTGGATAAAAGAAAAAAGAGCCAATCACAAATTTATCTTTCCGAAATGGATGCTGCAAAAAGTATTCAAAGGCTATTATATGAAGGAACTGCGAAAAAGAATTTCAACTGGAGAAATAATACCAAAGTGTAAAAACGAAGTAGAGAAAATAATTGAAACCATTGGCTTTAAGAAATGGAATGTATATGCCAACGCACCATTTGGCGGGCCATCACAAGTGATAGAGTATTTAGGTAGATACACGCATCGGAACGAAGTGAGAAAATGAATACAATTAAAAAACAAATTTTTATCATGAATATAAAATTGCGATTACTGTGCATCGAATCAAAAACATAAGTAGTACGCATACCACATTTGAATATAAAGACTATGCAGATGGGCATAAAAAGAAGGAGATGACACTTACGAATGAGGAGTTTTTGAGAAGGTTTGAGCAACATCCCGAGCGAAGCGAGATAATGAATACAATTAAAAAACAATTAGAAATAATGAATATATTCTTCCGAAGGGATTTGTAAAAATTCGCAATTATGGATATCTGAAAAATCACAAGAAGAACGAGCGAATCAATGAGATATTTGAAAAGCTGATACTCCCCAAACGACCAGACAGGGTGCATATTCCAATGCAAATTCGTTTACTAGAGAAATATGGAAGAGATGTCACCATTTGTCCGCATTGCGAACAAGGAAAAATGCAATTGATTTACACGCACAGACCAAGTAGAGATTTCAAAGTGCCTATAGCGTTGCATACTGAAGTGAATGATTTTAATAATTACAAACCACCACCGTAAAAAATCAAAATAAATTTATGATTAATAGTGAGTTTAATTTATTGCAACCCCCCC
>JANOVK010000263.1:0-2034 GCA_031417315.1 Chitinophagaceae bacterium
CGAAATTGCCAATCAAACAATAAATTATTTTACAAAATTATCTTTAAAGCCTACGGTTTCTGAAGATTGGATTAGAGGCCATATTATTTTTATAGACAATTTCGAAAATGTTGTTGTGAATATTACTAAATCTGTTTTTCAACAATATAGACGAGGTAGAAAATTTAGTATTGTGTTTAAGCGAGATGAGAAAATAATAGAATTTAGTAGTAATTATTTATCTGTGGCTGATGGTGAAAAGCTTGCTTGGTTTAATAGTGCAGGATACTTAGAGTTGGCTATAAACAAAGGAAATATGGCAGGGTTGTTTGGATTAGAAGGCTTTAATGATACGAATAGTAAAGAAGGAAAAGCCTTACAAAATAAATTTTTTTATACTCATGCAACAATTTTTTTCGAATAGTAAAAGCATTACAAAGTTTGTATTAATTGTTATAGTTTTTATTTTATGTTCATGCAATACCAATAACTTAAAACCTGCTGATGATGCATTAGGAGCAGCAAGAGAATTTGCTGATGCTTGTTTTAAAGGCAATTTTGAAAAAGCAAAATTTTATTTAGTAGATGAAGATTCTAATAAATTTAAATTAGAACAAATAGAAATTATTTATAATAATTATTCATCAGAACAGATAAAGGAATTTAAAAATTCTTCGATAGTTATTAAAGAATTAAAAATAATCGATAGCAATACATCTCAAATAACTTTAGCTTCATCTTACGATAAAAAATTTAATACGTTAATTCTTATTCGTAAAAACAATAATTGGTTGGTAGATTTTAATAATTAAAAAATGTTTCGTAATATTTTATTTGTTGCTTTAGGTGGAAGTCTCGGCAGTATTTTTCGTTACCTATTTTCATTGCTATTGCCATTTAAAAAATTTCCATTTGCTACTTTTTCAGTTAACATTATTGGTAGTTTTTTTATTGGGTTATTTATGGGATATGTGTCAAAACAAATACATAACCAATCTTGGTAATTGCTTTTAATTGTTGGTGTTTGTGGAGGATTTACTACTTTTTCAACCTTTAGTTGGGATATTATTTTAATGCTACAAGAGCAGCGGTTTGGCACTGCAATTTTCTATATTTTTTCTACTATTTTTTTAGGAATTTTATTTGCTTATTTATAATTTATTGTAAAAACAGATTAAACTTTTTTTCGTGAGCTATGTTTGTATGTTGTCCATGCCCAGCATATACTATTGTTTCATCTGGTAACACAAATAATTTTTCTTTAATATTTTTTAATAGTTCATCATGATTACACATGGGTAAATCTGTTCTGCCAATACTTTCATAAAATAAAACATCACCACCAATTACAAAATTTTGTTTTTTGCAATAAAAACATAAATGCCCTGGACTATGCCCTGGTGCAGCAATTATATGTAATTCATCAGCATCTAAAAAAATAGTTTCACCTTCTTCTAAAAACTCTAATTCTGCATCATAATTTATAAATGGTAAATCCCATTTTTCTCCAGCTTGTGGAGCATATTTTAACATCAGCTCTTCATTTTTATGAATTTTTAAAATTGTTTTGTAAGTATCAAAAATAAATTTATTTCCAAATACATGGTCTAAATGGCAATGTGTGTTTAGCAACATTTTAACAGTTAATTCTTTTTCTTCAATAAAATTTTTAAGGGTTGCTTCTTCTGTTTTATAATAACATCCTGGGTCAATAATTATAGCATTTTTGTTTTCATTATATAGAACATAAGTATTTTCTTGTACTGGACTAAAAGTAAATTGCTTGATGGTAAACATGTAACTTATTGTTGATTGTTTATTGATGATTGATGATTGTAGTTTTTTATTAATGCAAATTAACAACATGAAAATTTCATCTTACTTGATTTCTATTTCATCAATAAAAATAAAAGCATCATCTCCTTTGCCAGCATGCCATTCTGGAAGTTTTCCATAGTTGATTGCTTTTACTTTTATATATCTACACTTATCAGTTTTGCTAATTGTAAACTTCTTAGTTTTAGTATTATAATCTTGTGGAGATACAGTGTTTTC
>JANOVK010000264.1:0-10157 GCA_031417315.1 Chitinophagaceae bacterium
CAAAATAATTATCTTTTGACTTTACATTTTCCTCTGTAAATCCTTGTAACATTGCACCTCTTTGATTGGCAATTACATTATTTAATGTTTGATGATTCCGAATGAGTTTTAGTGCGATTTCAATTTCCTTATCACTAACTCCGTTTAATACAAAATCAAATTCACGGCAAATGTTTTTTGAAATTAATCCAACAGATTTAAAAGTTTCATTGTTACGAACATAACTTTCAAAGAACCTACTATCACCCTCATTTTCAGAAATTATAATGCTCATTTCTAATTTAACTTCTTTCCAAACTTTGCTACAATCAATAGTTTGGTTAATATCTGAAAGTAGTATATCACGAGTTTTCTTCCAATTTGAAGCGTAAGTAAATGATTTAGGTATTATAAATCCACATAGCCCATTTTCTATAAGCAATTGTTTTGCTTTAATCATAAATAATGCAGCAGTGTCTGTATTACCAACAAAATATTTTTTTAAACAATAGTTCTGTAATTCTAAAGAAAGTTCTGCTCCATATGGTGGATTTCCAATCACACAATCAAAACCACCATTTTTAAAAACTTCTGGAAAAGCTTTCTTCCAGTTAAAAGGTTTTATCTTTTTTTCTTCTCCAAAATCTAATTGTGTATCATAAAAGTCAGTATCAATTAAACTGTTGCCACTTTTAATATTATCATCCAATGTTGGCAATACTCTTTCATTAAATAAAGATGCTTGTGTTGCAATGCTGGCTTGGGTTTCGCCCTCCATACATTTTAGCAATAAAGAAAGTTTTGTTACTTCTACTGCGTTTACATCTATATCTACACCATAAATATTGTTGAGTAGTATTTGCTTTTTAATGCTTGTTGACAGGCTGCCTGTTGGTGTGAGTGCTTTGTCTTTTTTGGCTTGTGCTGGGTTTTGTTGATAGTAAGTGCTGTGCCAATTTAATAAATATTGATATGCACCAATTAAAAAACTGCCACTGCCACAAGCAGGGTCAACTATTTTTATTTTTGCAACATTCAATGGGTTTAAACCCATTGGAGAGGGAGTACCAAGCAATTTGCCAAGTGTGTTTTCTACAATATAATCTACAATATATTGTGGTGTGTAGTAAACGCCTCCTGCTTTTCGTACTTCGGGTTTTAGTTCAATTACTGCTTTGTGATTTTTGTTGATAGTAATTGTTTTGCCTAAAAATTGCTCGTAGGCACTTCCTAAAATTTCGACTGATAAAACAGAAAATTCATAAGGACACTCAGGGTAATAAAATTGATTGATAATTGTTTTTAAAACTTTGTTATCAATTTGCAGGTTTTGACTTATGGTATCTTTCTTGAAGTTGAATAAGCCAGAGTTGTATTTGTCATCGGCTATTTTAAAGATGCCAAATAAGTTTGTGTAGAAGTTGCCAAACTTTAATGATTCTTGTAGTTTGCCATAAGGTTCAATGCTTCTATCTTCTGCGATGCGTAAAAATATTATTCTGTCTATGGTTTGTTGAACTGCAAAATTTATTTCGTCTTCGTCTAATGCAGGATTGAGTTTTGCAATGCTTTCGGCAAGTATTGTTCTGCAATTATCGAGTGTGTCTAAAAATGCTTTGTCAACTGTACTTGTCCCTTTTTTGTTTGCTGTGCCTTGTATGAATTTATCGAAACTTCCTTTTAAAACTTTTTCTTTTGAGAAGGTGTCCCAAATAAAATCGAACTCGGTTAAGTAGTCTTTGTAGTTTAAATATTTAATTCGTGCAACTGCTGCTTTGTCTGTTGGCAATGGTTTTTTTGAACAATCGTAAATTGCAAATTCTTCAAAATCTGTAATAATGCTGATGGGTAATTTAGCACTCCAACCATATCTGCGAACTTGGTAAGCTGGTAAAATTTCATCTTTAATAAATACACTTGGCTTTTTAGCTTCAACAAAAAATAAACGTTTACCTCCTGATAATCGAAAAGAATAGTCAGGTGCTTTTGTTGCACTTCCAATTTTAATTTTGTCTTCGTGTATTACTTCTCTATACGCTTCAGCATATCCATGTTCATTGTCAACATCCCAACCTAATGCCTTAAAAAAAGGGTCAATAAAATCTCGGCGTGTGAGTGTTTCGTTATATTCTGATTTTTTATAACTTACAATTTGTTCTGAAAACCTTATTATTAGTTCTTCTATTTTATTGTATGTTATTTCTTTGTTCATTGTAATATAAAATCAAATATAAGAATAGTAAAATATTTATTTAACCATTCATATTGACGTTGACAACTTTTTGAAAATTTTCAAAGTTATCTTGCTACAATAAATTTTTCTTTGTACGTTTTTCCACCTTTTAAAATATTTATTACATATAAACCAGACGGAAAAAAATTTGTTGAAACTTGTTTAGAAATAGTTCCTACAAAAGCTATAAAATCTTGCTTAAAATAAATAACACCCTTTGAGTCAACAATACATACTTGTGCATTTTCAATCACTTCACTTTTAAAACTATAAGTAATAAAACTATTTGCTGGATTGGGTTTTACAATTAAATCGGTTGCAATTACAACTTTTGTAGAATCAAATACAATTGAATTACTTAATTGCTGACAACCCAAATTATCAGTTACTTTGCATTGATAATTACCTGAAGAAATTGGTTTAAAATTTTGATTATTTGCACCAATAATTTCAACACTGTTTTTTACCCATTGATATCCTATACCATTTATACTAACTAAAGAATCTCCTACCCTTGCAATTGTTGGAGCAGTTAAAATTGTTGGTATAACTTCAACCTTATCGCTCAAACAATCTAATGTTCTTAAAGCCATATTATATAAGTAATAATAAAATTGAGTTGGATTTGTGGCATTGTTTCCTGTAATTGAAAATAAACTTGAAATGCTGTATGGATAAGGGTTTGCAGCTATATTTTTATTTCTAAAAATATTGGCTACGCTATCTGATGTAATAATAATTACATGATTACCTGCGGGTAAAGGAAGATTTATATTATAAATAAGTCCTAAATCTTGAGGGTCATTTCCTGCAATATCTCCTGTTGCTTTTATTGGTCTCGATGCTAAAACATCGAGTATAGTTGAGTTTAAAGCTGTATAAGTATAAGTACCATCAGCAAAAGTAGCTTTTATGTCTGCAACAGTAATGGTTACTTTACCAGAGTATGCTGTATATATTTTTGCCCTTTCTAAAAGCATTGGTACAGTTGCTGAATATTTAAAATAATTACCTCCTTTAGCTTGATAATCTCCATCGGTAAAAATTTCTTTTGTTAGTGCCCCAATGTTTGTTGCTATACCTGCCCCAATATAATACTTTGATGCAATTGTATTTGTTGATGTGTTTGTACCAGATGCAACAGGAGTAATAGATGTAGGAGAATTATACCATAAATAATTTTGATTACTATTAGTATTAAATGCTCTTAAACTTGCTACAGTTCCACAAATAATTGCTTGACCCGAAGCTGCAATAGCTTTATTTTTTATTAATATTTCTACGTTTTTAGAATTGTTATTTGGATTTTGATCACCATTTAATGATGCATTAGCAAAAACTAAATAAGCTGTTCCAGCAATACTTGTAAACGGAGTTTGAAAATGATAAACTACACTTTCTCCACTTAATAAATCATTAGAATAAACTCCAGTTAAAGTAGCAATTATACTAAATCCATTTTTTATAATGGCTGTTAATGGGATATTTGAAATGGTACTTTTTCCAACATTATTAATTCTAATACTTACGAATTGATTATTATTAAAACAAGAATTTTGAGTTGGAATTTCTACTTCACTAATACTTACATCAATAGTTGCGTTTATAAATTGTACAGCATAATCTTGAGTTTCTCCTTGAGTATATGTATTACATGGTGAAATCGTGTTTGGGTCATTTGTTTCTTGAACAATTACTCGCATTAAACTTTTATTGTTAACTACAAAACTGTTTGGCGTTGCAATAATTGTTGAAAAAATTGCATTGTTATTAAGCACTCCACTTGTTGCAACCAATTCTCCTGCATCTGCAAAACTTCCATTACTATTATAATCAATAAAAACTTTTACAAATTTTGGATTCGAATTTGCATCACAACTACTAACATTTACACTTAATGGATAAATAGTATTGGGTTCAATTTGTGCAATTAAATTTTTATAATTATTATATTGTGTACAACCAATTGGATTATTATTATTAATTCCTGCAAAATTTACATTATCAATTCTTGCTCCAAAATTTAATATTGCAAAAGAGTTGCAATATTCTGCTCCACCCACACCACTAATGATTAAAGAAAATGCTTGACTTCCTCTTTGCAAAATATTTTTATGACTAACAATAATTGTATAATTTGTTCCAGGTATTACGTCATCAATATCTATACGCTCAACATTATCTCTAAAATTATCACCATGGTATGCAGAAAAACTAGGATTTGCTGGATCGAGAACCCAAGGATAATAAGTTGTAACACCTTTAATAATTCTAATATCTAAATCGTTTATTAATTTTAAAGATGGGTTATTTAATAAATTAGTTGTTGTTGCTGCACCAACAGGATCTGTCCAAACTATTGTTGTTATTAACTTCCCATCACCAGATGCAGTTACATTTAATGTATAAATTGAATTGTTACTTAAACTCGATTCTATAATTCTACTCGTTCCATTATTTCCAGCATTAATTAAATTGGCAGCTTTTTCAGCGTTTAATAATCCCCATCCAAATTTATAATCTGGACCATCATCATCGCCAGATTCTGTTGCTGTGTGTATAGCTAATGCTTTTAAAGTAGAGGCTTTCATAAATTCGCCAGCATTTTTATTGCTGTATAATTCTTGCAATAAAAATAAAGAGCCCGTTACATTAGGTGCTGCCATTGATGTTCCATTAAAAGCTTCATAACTTGTTGTAGAATTAGAAATACAAGAATAAACACTAACGCCACTTGCAACAATATCTGGTTTTATTCTACCATCATCTGTTGGGCCCCAACTTCCAAAATTGCTAATTTTAATATCACTTGTTTTTATTAAACTACTTTTTAATCCTTCAATTGCTCCAACAGTTAAAATATTTTTTGCTACGCCATAAGTTGGAATAATATCATAACCATCATTACTTGAAATTCCTGGCGGCCTGTTGCCAGAATTTACCATCACTCCATTTATATCTAATCTTTTATATGGAGCACCAATTGGAGGACCAATTCTATCTCGATTATTACCAGAAGATTTTACAATTAAATAAAAGGGTGCATTGTAAGCAATTGAATCGAAAAGTTGTGCCTCTTCATTATAAATACCAAATTTATAATCAAAATTATCGTTTGGATTTCCCCAAAATTCCCATTCGCCAGTAAATGTATAACTCCAACCAGCTATTGATCCATAGGAATGATTTGACAATAAAAGTTCGGGAGCGGCTGCAGCCATTTCTGAAATATGACCATTAAAATCGTAACAATTTAACTCACTTGTTTCGTAAGCCATGCCTTTAGCAACTGGGTTTATGCCTTGTGCAATCAAAGTTCCAGCAACATGTGTTGAATGATTAATTATACTTGATGCATCTTTATTTTTTATTCTACCGCTTAATTCTATATGAATATTAGATGCAGAACCTCCATCCCATAAAGCCAATTTTCCCTTAACATTAGTAGAAGAACCAGATAAATTAAACCCTGTAGAACCTCCTGCCCAAAGCTGATTTGTTCGAGTTGTATTTGCTGATGTATAATTATTTTCTGTTGCTGTATACATTGGAAACCCATTAACATCAATACTTGTAAGAACAATAATTTGGTTTGGATTATTACTTTTAAGAATTAAAGGCCAATTTTTTTTTGTTGCTTTTTCTAACAGAATATTTCGATTTAGCTCCTCCTTTTTTTTAAATAAATTTGATAATTTTTGTAAATTCAATTCTTCAGTTATCTCTTGCGAAAAAGAAAAAATTGGAATTGATAAAAACAATGCTACTATGAGAATTAAAAAATTTTTCACTTATATAATAAATTCACTAGTAAAGTTATTTATAACCTATAAAAAACAATCTTTGTGAAAATCAATTTGTATTTCTCAAACTTATCCCACTTCTGAATTTCTTTAAACATGAAAAAAATAATTTTACTTTTTTGCTTTTCTCCATTTATTAATTATGCTCAAAATTCAGACTCATTATTTATTAAAAAAATGAGTGATGATATTATGCAAAATGGAAAAGCATACGAATGGTTACATCATTTAACAAAAAAAATTGGTAATAGATTAACAGGTTCTGATGCTTATAATAAAGCTGTAGAATGGGGGAAATTAATTATGCAAGAAGCAGGAGCAGAAAATGTTTTTTTACAAGAATGTACTGCTGTGAATTGGAAGAGAGGTAAAAATGATATTGTTGCAATTACATCTTTAAACAATAAAAAACAAACAACAAAATTAAATGCATTTGCATTAGGAAATTCAATGGGTGGAGATGTTACTGCACCAATTATTGCATTTAATAATTACGAAGAATTTGAAAATAAAAAAGATGAAGTAAAAGATAAAATAGTTTTTTTTAATTACCCATTTAATCAAACAAATATTGAAACATTTTTATCGTATGGTGAGAATGGGAAATATAGATATAATGGTGCAAGTAGAGTAGCAAAATATGGCGGATTGGGTTGTGTAATTCGCTCCCTGTCTGGTTCTACAGATAATTTTCCTCACACTGGAGTAATGAGATATAACGATTCTTTCCCTAAAATTCCTGCAGCTGCATTAGGTTTAAAAGATGCTGATAAATTATGGGAACTATGCAAAACAAATAATGTTTCGCTAAATATAAATACACATGGAAGTTTTAATAATGAAACAATAGTGCATAATGTTGTTGGAGAAATAATTGGCAAAGAATTTCCGAATGAATTTATTACAATTGGTGGTCATTTAGATAGCTGGGATGTAGGAGAGGGTGCACATGATGATGGTGCAGGTTGTGTACAAACTATGGAAATTTTAAGAATTTTTAGAGCAATGAATTATCAACCCAAACATAGTATTCGATTTGTATTGTTTGCTAATGAAGAAAATGGAACAAGTGGTGGTAAACAATATGCACAAGAGGCAGAAACAAAAAAAGAAAATCATGTTTTTGCTTTAGAGTCAGATGCAGGTGGATTTACACCAAGAGGATTTGGTTTTAAAATGAGCGATGAAAAAATTAAAAAAATACAAAATTGGTTGCCATTATTACAACCTTATGGAACAACATTTTTAAGAAAAGGTGGTGGTGGTGCTGATATTAATCCATTAAACGAAAAATTTAAAACTCCTTTGTCTGGGTTAAGTCCTGATAGCCAAAGATATTTTGATTTACACCATACCGATAACGATATTTTTGAAAATGTAAACAGAAGAGAACTGTTATTGGGTGCAATAAATATGGCTGCTTTAATTTATTTAGTAGATAAATATGGCTTATAAAAAAGCCCTGCTTTTTTGCAGGGCTTTAATTTAAAATTTAAATTGAAAACTTATCAATTAAAATTGTGCTAATACAAATTTGTTTGCTTAAGTTTTGAATAGGTTTAATTCTTATAGTTGAGTTAGTTGACTTTGATTTTAACTCATCCTTTTGTTCTTTTAAAAGTTCTTTATGTTTTAATTTTAATTCTTTTTGTTGTTCTCGTAATTCAATTTTTTTACGTTCTAAATCTTTTAACGATTCTTCTAAATCTACCTCATCATTTAAATTTTTATTGGGATTTATAAGTTCTTTATCTCCCATTATTAATTCTACTTCAGTATCCCAGTTTAAAGAATTATCCCAAGTTCTATCCCAGTTTACATTCCAACCTCTTCTTTTATTAAAATTAATATCGAACCATTCGTAATCGTTAATGGCTTCATCTATTTGAATCTTTTTTCCCTGAGGCACTTCAATAATAAATAATACTTGTTGGTTTCTAAATTTATCATCTTTAGTAATAATAAATCCTTTAGGTAAAGAGATAATACTATCATTTTGAATGGTATTAAAACTAATATTCGATGCTGCAGTTTTTGCAAACTCGGGGTTTCGGCCCCTGCTAAATTTTACCATTTTTACATGGTATAAACTATCCTTACTTTTTACTACTGTTACACGAATAGTTTTCATTAATAAACTATCCTCATTTATTACATTAAAGGCATTGTTCTCGTTATTACAATCTACTCCAAACCAGTCGTAACCATAATAATAGTTATTGTCGTTAGCAACTTTAATATGAAGTTTATTAATTGATGGTTGTTGAATAGTTATTGATTCTTCAATAGCACTTTTTGTTTTAAAATTTCTTCCAATTTGAAAAACTAAAGTTACACAACATATTAAACCAATAAACCAAAGTGAGCCAATTGTTGCACCCAAATATTTTTGATTTGATTTTACTTTCATTATTCTTCTTACCAACCAAATAATAAAACCAATAATTGGTATAGCTAAAAATCCAATAATAGTTCCCCAAGCTAAAACAGATTCCCAATAACTATTTAAGAAAAAGTTTTTAATGGGTAAAACCGAAACACTACCAATAATTATACCTAATAAAGCCATTAATAAAGCAAATGCAATCATACCGGCAATAAATAAAAAGAAAGCTTTAAATAATATTCCAATTACATGGCCAAATTTTTTACTACTACTTTTGGATGCAGCGTTTACTTCTCTAGTAAAATGTTCTCCTTTTTCGTTAATTGTATTTGTAAATTCCGAACTCCATTGTTTAGATTTTTCTGAAAACTCATTACCAAATTTTTCAGCTTTATTTTTAAACCCATCTAAATCATCTTGAATTGTATTTTTTATTGAGTTTAAATCAACTTTACTTCCACGCATTTCTAACTTTTCACTTGCTGTTTTTGCTTCAGGAATTACACCCCAAAGTACTATATAGATTAGAGTTAATGAACCTCCGAATGATCCAAAAATCATTGTTTCAAAACTATCAAAATCATTAAACAAATTATGAAAGATTGAATTTAAAATTCCCAATACCAAAGGAAATGCAAAAACTAATCTTGGAATCCAAACTGAAATGTCAAAATATGCTGCCAATCCGCTTGCTACCCCACCAATCACTTTTTCTTCTGGATTTCTGTATAACCTTTTAGTAATATTTGTTTTAAGTTTTTTACTTGGAACAAAAATCCATAATAATATATAAATTAAAAACCCAGTGCCTGCTCCAAATAATAACAAAGCAAAAATAATTCTTACAATACTAGTATCTACACGTAAATAATTGGCAATTCCACTACAAACTCCTCCTAAAATTTTATCAGTTTCATCTCTATAAAGTCTTCCTCTTGGTCCAATGTTTTCGGAAGTAAATTTATTTTGATGCTCATTTGTACCACCTGCTTCAGTTTCAAAATCTTCTGGTTTGCCCATACTATTAATGATTTTATTTACATCATCATCAGCAATACAAGTGCTTCCTTTTTTTAATATTTCTGCAAACAATTCAGCTATTCTTCCTTCAATATCGTTAATTATTTCTTCTTTCCCTTCTTCGTTTGCAAAAAAATTGCTTAAGCTTTCTGTATATTTTTTTAATATGTCGTAGGCAGATTCCTCAATTGGAATTACCCTACCCTGAAAATTGATATTTATTACCTTTTTCATTTTTAATTATTTTATTGGTTTTGGTTGTTAATTTCTGGAGAACCTTGTGTAATGGTATGAACTGCGTCGGCAAGTTCTTTCCAAGTTTTTTCTAATTCGTCATAAAACTCAAGTCCTAATTCTGTCATTACAAAATATTTTCTTGGTGGGCCACTATTGCTTTCAACCCAACGATAACTTAGTAACCCAGCATTTTTTAACCGAGTTAATAATGGATACAGCGTACCCTCGAAAATTTGCAATTGAGCGTTTTTCATTGTCTCTACAATATCACTCGGGTAAACTTCTCCTTTGCGTATTACAGATAAAATACAAAACTCAAGAACACCTTTTCGCATTTGACTTTGTGTGTTTTGTATGTCCATTTTTTTTGAGTTTTTTAACAGCACTTTTTTAATAGTTCTGTTGTGTGTTTAAAATTTTATTTTTTTAATTATTACCTAAAAGAGTAATGCCTTCTTTTAGTGAAACTCGGTCTAATATTTTTTTGAATGTTCCATAA
>JANOVK010000265.1:0-8536 GCA_031417315.1 Chitinophagaceae bacterium
ATTAAAGAAGTTGTAGTATTATAATGTACACACCTTTTAATTCCAGTTCCAGATTTTGTGATATATACAATATTATTTTTAAAATCTAACCCAGATGCCAATGTTGTTTGATATAAACCGTATGCTGCACCAGTTGTAGCAGATGCATTGTCGAAAACAATTGTATTATGATAAGCCAACATACTATCACCACCTATATTGTAAATTCCATAATGTATCCCATTTCCATTTGCATTATAAATTAAATTATTTATTACTTTGTTTTCTAACCCAGGTTTTCCATCTGCACCAACATAAATTCCATAAAAAATAGAGGTATTGGTTAACATAGCATCAAACATATTATGTACTCTATTTTTTTCTATTAGTGCACCCATACAACCAGTTGCTAAAAAAACACCAGCTGTTACTGTAGAGTTAGTTCTTGTTGATCTAGAAATATCATTACTACTTACTACTAATCCATTTGATTGATAGATTGCATAAATAGCATAATTATAAGGGTCAGCAATAATATTATTCGAGATGATATTATTTATATTTTGAGTTGTATTTATATTATTGCCAAATAAATAAACGCCATAATATCCTCCATTAATTGTATTTCTAGTAATAGTATTAAAGTTTCCATTATCACCAGATACACCTATTATTGAATTAGATCCATTTACTAAAATTCCAGCATAATTTGTAAGTGTAGATGCATTATTGTTTGAAATTAAACAATTTTTTATTGTATTACTATCGGCTTTATTCATTAAAACAATTCCCCAACCAGCAAACGTACTTGCTGAAACATCAATTAATAAACTATCAATTGTAATATGGTCAGCACCATTTAAAGTAAGTGCTGTTCTATTATTTACATCAAGGGCATTATATTCTAATTTTGCTCCATTACCATTAATTACTATTTTATTTGTTAAAGATGCACCTATAATTTGTGGAATATTTATTTGTTCCATATATGGGCCAGAACCTGGAGTAACATTAAATGTTACAGGCCCATTAATTCCACAATTTATTGAATTTATTGCATCAGCAAAAGTTTGAAAATTAGAACCACCAGTTATTACATTACTATTTATAGTAAATGTTCCATTAACCAATGCAGGTGTATTTACTAATATAGTAGATGAATAAACAACTGCACCAACGCCACACTGCACTCCACATCTGTAATAATTTGATGTAGTTTGTGAAGTTGAAAAATTTGGATTTGAAGAAGCTGAACTTACAGAAGACCAACCAGTAGTTCCATTTGCAGAAATTTCCCAAGTATACACTTGTGTAAATCCTGTACTATTACCAGTTAATCCTAATGAAAAAATAACATTTGCACAAACTATGTTAGATGAACTTGTTGCTGAACCAGCAGTTGGTGGATTTGTACATGGAGGTGGATTAAATTCAAAAGCTCCAGGATCTGGATTTGGATTTCTAACTGTTCCAATTATATCAGTTGCAATTCCTAATGAAGCACCCATATCATTTAAATTAGCATTCGAAGGTGTTAAATCTCCTGTAGCAACATTCACAAAAAGTGGATCTGCATGTTGACTTTGTTGATCATAAGCATTTGTATTTGCAGTCTTCCAATTTACAAATGTTGTAAAATTAATTGTACCAAATTGCCCAACATGGTTATTTGTACCTGTAGTTGCATTTAAATATAAAACATTATTATTACTAACTATCCTAGATGTATTAGTATTAAAATGTAAACATCTTTTAGCACCTGTCCCTAATCTAGAGATATAAACAATATTATTTCTAATATCAATGCCATTTGCAAGAGTTGTTTGATAAATACCAGTAGTTATACCAGTTGTTGCATTACCATTATCAAGTAATATAGTATTATGATATGCTTGCATACTATCTGCTCCTGAATTATTAATTCCATATTGTGTTCCATTACCACTAATTTCATAAACTAAATTATTTACTATTTTATTTTCTAAGCCCACTTTTCCGTCTGCAGCTATTAAAAACCCACTAAATAAAACAGTACTAGTTGGCAATGCATCAAACATATTATGCACTCTATTCTTTTCTGTTAATGAACCCAAACACCCAACTGCAATATTTACACCACCAGTTGTGGTAGAATTAGTTCTAGTTGGTCTCGAAATATCATTACCTGATATAATCATACCATTTGGCTGATACGCTACATTTATACCATAATTATAAAAATCTTTTATAACATTATTAATTATTTTATTCCCTAAATTTTGTGTAGTAGATGTTGTATTTCCATATAAATAAACTCCAAAATATCCACCATTAATTTTATTATTAATAATGGTATTATACGAACCATTATTTCCTGAAGAACCTACTGCAGAATTTGAACCATTAATAAATATTCCACCATAATTAGTAGTAGTTGAAGCTATGGTATTAATTATTGTACAATTTTTAATGGTATTACTATCAGCAGCGTTCATTAAAACAATTGCCCAACCAGAAAAAGCACTTGCAGAAACATCAATTGTAAAACTATCAATGGTTATATGATCTGCTCCATTTAAGGTTATAGCAGTTCTATTAGTTGCATCTGGTGCATTGTATTCAATTGTTTCTCCATTGCCATTAAAAGTAATTTTATTTACAGAGCTGGCACCACTAATTGATGGAATTGAAAAATTATTAGTATATGGACCTGATCCTGGTGTTATATTAAACGTTACTGGACCATTTATTCCACACCTGATATAATTTATTGCATCGGCAAAGGTTTGAAAATTTAAACCTCCTGTTGGTGTGCCACTATTAATTGTAAAAGTTCCTGAAACTAATGCAGGTGATGTTACAGTAACTGCTATTGAATTTATAGTATTTCCTGAACAGGTAACTTGACAACGATATTGTGAAGTTGAGACTTGAGATTTAGTAAAATTTTTAGTTGTTGCTCCTGTAATAGGAAACCAATTTGTACCATTTGAAGACGAATCCCATTGATAAGTTAATCCAGTACCTTGGCTGGCTCCAGATAAATTTAAATTAAATGGAGTATTTATACATGCTATTACTGTTGATGAAATTGCTGTACCAGCATTTGGTGGTACAGTACATGGTAATGCTGGAGAAAATGTAATTGAACCTGTAAACCATCTTGGTTGGTTTGTAGGTGTTGGAAAAGCTCCTGCATATCCAACATTTGCTGCAGCAATTTGTGCATCTCCATTTTTTAAATTTACACCATCGGCAGATAAAATACTTGGTGCTGGTGGTCCAGCAGCACCACTATAAGCAATTCCATTTGAACTTTGAACTGCAAATCTATATTGAGTTGATGCAGGAATACTAAATGCTAAACTTGAAAATATTGTATTATAACCTGCAACTAAAGTTGGAGTAACTGAGGTAATTTGTGTCCATGTAGGTGTGGCAATTGTTGCTGCACCAGACAAAGAAGTAGCAGAATACCATAATGTTAATGTTGATGGATTTAAAGGACCATTTGTACCCTGAAACATTTCAATACTCTCCAATATTATTGCAGTTGCATTTGTATTTTCTACAACAAATGTTACAACTGCATTTCCAGTTACACCATTGGCACCTGTGTAATTGGTAGTGCCAGTTGCAGTTGAAATGGTAGTTTGAGAAATTAATGACTGTGAAAAAATAAAAGTCAGTAAAAAAATTAATAGGAAATTTTTTTTCATATGTACGTTATTTAATTTGTGTTATTTTCGAGTGCCAAAATTAAGCACTTCTTGAAGAATAGAGTAAAATGATTTAATATTTTTTTAATTAATTGGGTATCATTAAAGAATTTTGAGAAAAATAAATCATAATATTAATATTGCTTATGCAATTAATTAATTCTATAGCTATTTTTTGTGGTAGTAAGACAGGAAATAACCCATCTTTTATAAATCAAACTAAAATATTAGGAGAGCAATTAGCAAAAAATAATATCTCAATTATTTATGGTGGTGGCAGTGTTGGACTTATGGGAGCAGTTGCTAATGCTGCAATTGAGCATAATGGGAAAGTAATTGGAATCATTCCTAAACTTTTAGTTGAGTGGGAACAAGAACATAAAAATATAACCGAACTCATTGTTGTTGAAAATATGCATATAAGAAAAAAAATGATTTATGAAATGAGTGATGCTGCTATTATTTTGCCAGGCGGATTTGGAACTCTTGATGAATTATTTGAAATGCTAACTTGGAACACATTAAAAATTCACGAAAAAAAAATATTTATTTTAAATGTTGATGGATTTTATACACATTTAATTCAACACATTCAAAAAATGCAATCAGAGAATTTTTTATACGATTATTGGAACGATAGAATTTTTGTTTGTTATTCTACAGATGAAATTATAACTAAAATTATATCAACTTAATATTCTAAAACATTTCTTTTTCCTTGCATAATATACTTTCTCATATTCATCCAAAAAGCAATTATCATATAAATAATAATAGGAGAACCTATAGTTATAAAAGAAATATAAATAAACCACAACCTGATTCTCGAAGTTGCAATTCCAAACTTTTCACCAAAATAAGTGCAAACACCAAATGCTCGTAGTTCAATAATTTCTCTAAATTTTTTCATAATTTGTAAAACAAAAAAGCAATTTACAATTTTTATTTTTAAAAATTAAAAAGCATTCGCCTATCAAATTGCTTTCTTGTAAATTTGCACAAATTTAAAATACAAATTATGGCTTTCGATATTGAAATGATTAAAAAGGTTTACACAGAAATGCCTACAAAAGTAGATGCTGCTAAAAAAGCATTAGGTCGTTCCTTAACTTTATCAGAGAAAATTTTATTTGCCCATCTTTCTCCCCTCACTTATGGAGAGGGGCAAGGAGTGAGGCTGGAAAACTTTGGTCGTGGCTTATCTTATGTAGATTTTGCACCAGATAGAGTTGCCATGCAAGATGCCACTGCTCAAATGGCTTTATTGCAATTTATGCAAGCTGGTCGCCCTAAAGTTGCAGTACCAAGTACTGTGCATTGCGATCATTTAATAATGGCAAAAGATGAAGCCAAAAAAGATTTAGAAATCGCAAATACCGAAAGTAAAGAAGTGTTTGATTTTCTAGCGTCAGTTTCTAATAAATATGGCATTGGATTTTGGAAACCAGGTGCAGGAATTATTCATCAAGTTGTTCTTGAAAATTATGCTTTCCCTGGTGGAATGATGATAGGTACAGATTCACATACAGTAAATGCTGGAGGTTTAGGAATGTTAGCCATTGGAGTTGGAGGTGCTGATGCTTGTGATGTAATGGCAGGATTGCCATGGGAATTAAAATGGCCTAAACTAATTGGTATTAAATTAACAGGAAAACTAAGTGGATGGACTGCCCCTAAAGATGTAATTTTAAAAGTAGCAGGAATTTTAACTGTAAAAGGTGGAACTGGTGCTATTGTTGAATATTTTGGCGAAGGTGCAACTTCAATGAGTTGTACTGGCAAAGGCACTATTTGTAATATGGGTGCAGAAATTGGTGCAACCACTTCTACTTTTGGATATGATGAAAGTATGAGCAGATATTTAAAAGCAACAGGACGTGAAGAAATTGCTGCAATGGCTGATGGTATTAAAGAATATTTAAATGGCGATGCTGAATGTTATAAAAATCCAACTCAATATTTTGATGAAGTAATTGAAATTAATTTAAGCGAATTAGAACCACATTTAAATGGACCTTTTACACCAGATTTAGCAACACCCATTTCTAAAATGAAAGAAGCCGCAGCTGCAAATAATTGGCCAACAAAAATTGAAGTAGGTTTAATAGGTAGCTGCACCAACAGTAGTTACGAGGATATTTCTCGAGCAGTTTCGCTTGCCAAACAAGTAAACGAAAAAGGCTTAAAAGCAAAAGCAGAATATACCATAACTCCTGGCTCAGAACAAGTTCGCTATACCATTGAAAGAGATGGATTTTTAGAAATTTTTGAAAAAATGGGAGCAACAGTTTTTGCAAATGCATGTGGGCCATGTATTGGAATGTGGGCAAGAGTAGGTGCAGAAAAACAAGAACGAAATACAATCGTACATTCTTTTAATAGAAATTTTGCAAAACGTGCCGATGGTAATCCGAATACAATGGCATTTGTAGGAAGCCCAGAATTGGTAACTGCTTTAGCCATTGCTGGAGATTTAACATTTAATCCAATTACAGATTATTTAATTAATGAAAATGGTGAGAAAGTTAAATTAGATGAACCAAAAGGAATGGAATTACCTCCAAAAGGTTTTGCTGTTGAAGATGCAGGATTTCAAGCACCAGCAGAAGATGGAAGTGGCATTAATGTTATAGTTGATATTGCTAGTAAAAGATTACAATTATTAGAACCTTTTGCACCATGGGAAGGCACAGATTTAAAAGGTTTAAAATTATTAATTAAAGCAAAAGGAAAATGCACAACCGATCACATTTCAATGGCTGGCCAATGGTTAAAATTTAGAGGGCATTTAGATAATATTTCAAACAACATGTTAATTGGTGCTATTAATTTCTTTAATGAAAAAACCGATAATGTAAAAAATCAATTAACAGGAGAATATGGCCCAGTACCTTCTACACAAAGAGCATACAAAGCTGCAGGTATTGGTAGTATTGTTGTAGGAGATGAAAATTATGGTGAAGGTTCTTCTAGAGAACATGCAGCAATGGAACCAAGATTTTTAGGAGTTAGAGTAGTACTTACAAAATCTTTTGCTCGTATACATGAAACGAATTTAAAAAAACAAGGAATGTTGGGTTTAACATTTTCAAATAAATCCGACTACGATAAAATTCAAGAAGATGATAATATTGATGTAATTGGATTAACAACATTTGCACCAAATACACCTTTAACTTTAGTACTCAATCATAAAGATGGAACTATAGATAATATTACAGTTAATCACACTTATAATCAACAACAAATTGAATGGTTTAAAGAAGGAGCAGCATTGAATATTATTAGAAAGCAAGTGGGAGCATAATTTAAACGTTACGATTTAAAACTAAAAACCTCGAACTATAAAATGCTTCGGGGTTTTTAGTTTTCATGAGAGGTGTAATGAACATTTTTGGAGCTTTTTTGGAATTGTCGTATTCTTGTAATCCTTTCTTGTTTTCACACTAAAACCTTTGCGAATGCGAGTTATGTATCTATTGATATCAATATTTTTTGTAGGCTGCTATGTAGTAAACCCAAAGAGATACATGGATTTTAATATTGCTGATAATAAAAGCAAAGAGAATAACAGATTATATAAACATATTGAAGTTTTTGACGCTAGAATTGATACTAATTCTTTAGGTCATTTATTTCTTGAAGCTCGTTTAAGTGATAATGAAAGATTATTTGAAATAAAAAATAAAATTTCTTTTGACAAACAAATCAAAGAACTATTTAATAATGCTGTTAATGAAGCTGCAATTAGCGACACAGTTGTTTTGCAAATAAGAAATGTTTTTTTTAACGAATTAGGTGTAAACTTTAATTGGGCATCATATTTTCATCTACGATTTAATACTTACAGAAAAAATAATAATATTTATTATCCAATAGCTACAGTTGATACAACAATCAACTTTAATCTTGTTTTTCGTTATAATAAACGTAGATTAATTAGAAAAGCACAAAAAGTGTTTAAGCAAAAAATATTAAATAATATTACCCATTTTTCAAACACCAATATTGTGTATAATAGGTATGAAATTTCTAAAATTGATAGTATTGAAAAAAGTACTATGCCTTTGTACACTATGCCAACATTAGATGATGGAATCTATTTAAACTACGAGTCGTTTAAAAATCAACAACCTTCTGATAATTTGTTTTATGTTGACACATCTGAAAAAGGTGAAATTAAAGAGTTGTATGAAAAAGACCTTGAAGAAAATTTGAAGCATATAAAAATAAACAAAATTTATGCAATAGTTTGGAATGGGAGTCCCTTTATTTCAAATTTTAGAAAGCTTATTCCTCTTAAAAAAATAGACAATAATTACTTTTTTACTGGAAAAAGATTTTCATCAACTAACGATGCTGAATTTCATCATAGATTTAATGTTGCTTCAAAAAAAGTTATAAACTTTATTAATTTAAAAGATCTTACTTTTTCAAACAAAAGAACTTTTTTTTTAAAACTTGACCACTTAAATGGTAATTTTATTAATGCAGAATCAGTAAAACCCAAGTAGCTAACTTGTGTTGTGAAATATATATTAGAAGTAATTATTTTTTACTCTAATTCATAGTTCTCCAAGCTTCATAAAGCCAAAAATGATACTATTGACATTGTTGGCTTAACATCATATAAACCAAACATTCCATTAACAATAGTTTTACATCATGCAGATGGAACTAAAGATGTAATTGCAGTAAATCACACTTATAATACTCAACAAATTGAATGGTTTAAAGCTGGTGCAGCTTTAAATATTTTTCGTAAGCATATCTCAAATTAAGTACATGCATTAAAAGTTCAAAGTATAAAATCACTTCGTGATATTTTGTATTTTACTTAATTAAGTAATCATTAGAAC
>JANOVK010000266.1:0-4289 GCA_031417315.1 Chitinophagaceae bacterium
GCAGGACACACAGGAGGAATGGCAGGAATGAAAGGCGCTGTTTTAATTATTGATGCAGTAAAAGGAACTATTACAAAAAACATTGAACTTCCTTTGATGAACCACAACGCTATTTACTCACCTAACGGCACAGAAATTTGGACAACACAAATGCACGATGATGGAAAGGTTTTAATTTTTAATGCCACAACGTATGCTTTAAAAGATAGTATTATGGCAGGTATGGAATCAGCCGAAATTACTTTTAGTGCTGATGGCTCAAAAGCTTATGTGTGCAATGGTGGAAGCAATAATGTTACCGTTATCAATCCAACTACAAAAGCAGTTATTGCAACAATCAATGTTGGTGGAAATCCAGTTGGTGCTTGGCAATCTTCAATAGGAAAAATGTTTGTTGATAACGAAAGCACAGGCACTATTTCTGTAATTGATGTTGCTTCAAATATAAATGTTGCAACAATTAATTTAGGTTTTAAACCTGGTTATGCTGCTTACAATTCAAGTGTTGATGAATTATGGGTTAGCGATGCAACCAACGGAAAAATTGTTTACTATAAAGATATGGGTGGCAATACTTGGATGAAACACGGAGAATTTATTTCTGGTACAGATGCACACGCCATAGTTTTTACAAATGATGGAGCAATGGCTTATGTTACCAATCAAGGAGCTAACACAGTTTCTATTTTCAAAGTTTCTAATCACACAAAACTTAAAGACCTTGCAGTTGGCAAAAAACCAAACGGCATTGTTCTTAAATATTAATTCAATCAAAAATCAATTAAAAATTATTAAAATGAAATCATTTAAAAATCTATTATTAGTTCTATTCTTTTTTACTGCTAATTTATCTTTTGCTCAAATAAAAAATGCTAAAACCGAAACCGTAAAAGTTTGGGGAAATTGTGGAATGTGCAAGAGTAAAATTGAAAAAGCAGCCAATCAAAAAAACATATCAAGTGCTGTTTGGAATGAGGATACCAAAGAAGCAAAAATTACTTACAACACTAAATTAACAAGTTTGAGTGCGGTGCTTAAAAAAATTGCATTAGTTGGATATGATAATGAAATGTTTGCTGCACCAACAGAAGTATATGAAAAATTACATGGTTGTTGCCAATATGATAGACCTGATAATAAAAAAGAAAAAGCAAAAAAAATTGAAAAAGAAGAAAAAGTTGAAACTAAAGTTATAGTAAAAGAAGAAGCATCAACCAATCAAAATACTGTTGATCAATTACTGAACGCATATTTAAAAATAAAAGATGCTTTAGTAAATAGCAATGCTGCAAATGCTGCTAGTGCTTCTGCAAAACTGTTCAATCTATTCAAGAACATTAATATGGAATCATTGGGGCAAAGCCATATGACATATATGAAATTAGAAGAAAGTTTAAAACAAGATGCTGAACATATTAGCGAAACCACAGAAATTAGTCATCAAAGAGATCATTTTACAAGTTTATCTAAAAATCTTTTTGAAGTTATAAAGTCTGCTAAAATAAATACAACAGTTTACTACGATTATTGCCCAATGTTTAATAATGGTAAAGGAGCAAATTGGTTAAGTAAAGATGCAGCTATCAAAAATCCTTATTATGGATCTATGATGTTAGGTTGTGGTAAAGTACAAGAAACCATTAAACAATAATTTTAATTATTAGGGAGTATTGAATTCTCAATACTCCCTAAAATAATTTAATTGTATGGAATCAAATAAATATATACCAGCACTTCGATTTCATTGGCTAACTGGAATTTATGATAGTCTTATCGGATCATTAATGCCAGAAAAAAAATTCAAATCTACATTACTCAAAAATGCAAATATTCAACCAAATCAGCATGTTTTAGATTTTGGTATTGGTACTGCAACTTTATCACTATTAGCATTTCAAAAACAATCTAATGCAAATTATATAGGCATTGATATAGATGATAAAATATTGGAAATTGCTGCTAATAAAATTACAAAACAAAATGCAAAAATTAGATTAATAAAATATAATGGAGGTGTTTTGCCATTTAATTCAAGTGAATTTGATGTTGTAATTAGTAGTTTAGTTTTTCATCATTTAACAAAACAACAAAAAATTGAAGCTTTTAATGAGTTTAAAAGAATATTAAAACCCAATGGAAAAATTCATATTGCAGATTGGGGAAAAGCAACAAATATATTGATGCGTTTGTTGTTTCATATAGTACAAATTTTTGATGGATATAAAACTACAAAAGATAATGTAAATGGGAAACTGCCTGAAATTATTGGTAGTGCAGGATTTAAGTCGATTGAGATAAAGCAAAAATTTAATACAATTCTTGGCACAATCGAATTATTCTCCATTGAACAATAAATAGCCTAAAATGAAATTTTTGAAATGGATATATAGAAAATTTTTTCAAAAAAAGTGTTGCCAATAATTCATTCATAAAAACTGTAAATAATGTAACTTTTATATTTAGTTGTGTAATTTATTTAGAAGTGGAAGGTTAAATATTTACAAAGTGAAAATTCTTTCACTCCTAAAATAAACTATATGTACTACAATGGTAATCACTTTTGGGGCATGCACCTTTTTTGGTGGGTTATTTGGTGTATTATGCTCATTTGGATATTTGCAACTCCTTATGATATTCCTGGACAGAGAAGAACTAAAGATTCAGCACTAGATATTTTACAGAAACGTCTTGCCGCTGGACATATCACCAATGAAGAATATCACGAAAAGAAAAAATTAATTGAAAACAAATAATCAAAATAAATATTAAAAAATGAAAATATTAAAAAATGTTGTTATTGCAATTTCTCTAACAACCCTGTTTGTTGCTTGCCAACAATCAAATACAAATGTAAAACAAATGCTATCGAATTTAGAAACAAGAAAAGAAATTATTGATTCCATTGCAAATGATAGTAGTATGCACAAAGAAATGATGGAAGCTATGATGGCTGGTAAACATAGCAAAATGATGATGATGGAAAACCATAATGCGATGATGAAAAATATGAAAGATAATCCAGCAATGATGGAAATGATGATGGGCAATATGATAGAATCATGTAAGAATGATTCATCTATGATGACTGGAATGTGCAAAGCAATGATGGCAAGCCCTGAAATGATGGAAATGATGAAAAAAATGAAAGATAAAAAAATGGATATGGATAAAATGAAAGGAATGGACCACAAATCACATCAGTAATTACCTAGTGTGATAATAATAATTTTAAAAAATAAGCAAAATGAAAAAAGAGTATGAGTTAAAAGGAATGAGTTGTGGTGGTTGTTTAAATACCGTAAAAAACGCTTTGCTTCAAAACCACGACATTGAGGAAATAGAATTGCATCTAAATCCTCAAAAGGTAGTACTTACAATGGACAAAGCTATTGATGTTAGTGAATTGCAAGCCCAACTTAGTAAGGCAGGGCGTTATACAATTAATGAGAAGAATGTAGTTATTTTTTAAACTATATTAAACTCAGAATCAAAAAAATGGAACAACAACAATATACCTGCCCAATGCACCCTCAAATTATGGAGAATAAAGCAGGAAGTTGCCCCATTTGTGGAATGACATTGGTATTGATAAACAAAGCAGAAAGCCATAATTCAGGTTCGCATCACAAGCATAGTGGAATGATTGCGGATTTTAAAAAGCGGTTTTATGTAGTGCTGATTCTTACTATTCCCATAATGCTGTTATCCGAAATGATACAACACTTTATGGGTGTTGATTGGCAATTTGCAGGCTCACAATACATTTTATTTACATTATCAACCATCGTATTTTTTTACGGTGGTTTTCCTTTTTTAAAAGGTCTTGTTGATGAGGCAAAAGCAAAGAATTTGGGTATGATGTTTTTGATTGGTTTTGCTATAACAGTTGCTTACATTTATAGTGTAGCCATTGTTTTTGGTTTGCAAGGAATGGATTTTTTTTGGGAACTTACAACGCTTATTCTCATTATGCTTTTGGGGCATTGGATAGAAATGAAGTCGGTTGCAGGTGCATCAAGAGAGTTGGAATTGCTGGTGCAACTGATGCCTTCCGAAGCACATAAATTAAATAACGATATAACAGTTGAGGTAGAAACAGCCACTTTAAAAGAAGGCGACTTGATTTTAATAAAACCCGGAGAAAAGGTAGCTGCTGATGGTATAATTGCGGACGGCGAAACTTACCTGAATGAAAGTATGCTAACCGGCGAAAGCAAACCTGTACAAAAGATAAAAGGTGATAAAGTAATTGCCGGCTCTATCAATGGTAATGGAGCTATTAAAGTTAC
>JANOVK010000267.1:0-6429 GCA_031417315.1 Chitinophagaceae bacterium
ACTTTACGTGTATTTCTACTATAAAGTTCGGCACCTTCAAATGCTTTTTTACCAGGGTTTGATAAGGCATCTAATACATCGTTTTTTAAAATTTTTCCACCAACACCCGATGGGGAAATATCTTTTGTATCTACTTTTTTATCTGTAATAATTGCAGTAGCTACTGGTGTTGCTTTTAAATTTTCTGTAATAACATTCTCTGCCAACTTCACTGTCTCTACTGACTCTTCTGACTTTCCTGACTCTTCTGTCTCTTCTGTCTCTCCTGTCTTTCCTGACTCCACTGACTCTCCTAACTTCTCAGGCTTTATTGCAGTTTCGTCTATTTGAGCTAAAACACTTCCAATTAAAATTGAATCGCCATCTTGTACAAGCGTAGTAAGTGTTCAGCTTTTTCTGCATTCACTTCAAAAGTTGCTTTTTCACTTTCAAGTTCAGCAATTACTTCATCACGTTCAACATATTCTCCATTTTGTTTTGTCCATTTAAGTAAGGTTACTTCACTAATAGATTCTCCTACTGTTGGTACTTTAATGTCTATCATATAATTAAAAACTAAAAATTAAAAATTGTGTAAACTAAACAACAAAAAAACAATTTAACAAACAACCCAAACACCAAACTCCAAACAATGTTTTATATTTCAAAAGCCATTGTAATAATTTCTTCTTGTTCTATTTTATGAACTTTATTAAAACCTGTAGCAGTTGCTGCACTTGCATTTCTGCTAATCACTCCAAAATTAATTCCTTTTAAGTTCATCTTTAAAAAAGAAGCTGCTCCCATATTTAAAGGTTCTTCTTGCACCCAATACCAAATGGCTTTATTATATTTTTTATATAATTCGATTAATTGTTTTTGTGGTAATGGATATAATTGCTCTATTCTAACAATTGCAATGTCTTGTTTATTTTCTTTTAATTGTTTTTCGGCTAATTCGAAATAAATTTTACCACTACAGAATAATACTTTTTTAACTAAAGATGTTTCAGTTATAGTATTATCATCAATCACTTCTTTAAAACCACCATTTGTAAATTCATCAATGTGGCTATAGCTTCCAGGGTATCTTAAATTTGCTTTTGGAGAAAAATTAATTAAAGGTTTTCTAAATTGCCATGTAATTTGACGTCGGAATAAATGAAATAAATTTGATGCTGTTGTAACATTGGTAATTACCATATTTAATTCGGCACACATTTGTAAAAATCTTTCTAATCTAGCACTACTATGTTCTGGACCCTGCCCCTCGTATCCATGTGGTAAAAGCATTACCACACTATTCATTCTATTCCATTTTTGTTCGCCTGCTGAAATAAATTGATCAATCATTGTTTGTGCACCATTACAAAAATCTCCAAACTGAGCTTCCCAAATTACTAATGCATTTGGATTTGCCATTGCATAACCATATTCAAATCCTAAAACTCCATACTCGCTTAAAAGAGAATTGTAGATTCTAAATTTTGCTTGATTTTCTTGAAAATGGTCTAATCTATTATAATGTTCATCTGTATTTTCATCTCGTAAAACAGCGTGTCTATGGCTAAATGTTCCTCTTCTAACATCTTGCCCACTCATTCTAACAATGTGGCCATCTACTAGAATACTTGAGTAGGCTAATAATTCGCCTGTTGCCCAATCTATTTTATTTTCGGTGGCAAGTAATTTTATTTTTTCTTGAAAAAGTTTGTCAACTTTTTTTAATGCTGTAAATTTTTCTGGTGTTTTCATTAAGCCATCAAACAATCTTCTAATTTCAGAGTCTGAAATTGCAGTGTTTGGAGATTTTTCAAAGTCAGTATTAATAGCTCTTCTTAAACTTTTCCAAGCAATTTCTGGTTGTTGGTAGGTATAAGGAAGTGGAGATTGTTTAATTTCATCTAATCGTTCTTGCAAATCACCCCAAAACTTTTTCTCCATTTCTTTTGCTAAATCTTTTGCATCAGGCTCTCCATTTTCTATTAAAAAACTAGTATAAACTTCTCTTGGGTTGGGATGTTTTTCTATTAATGAATACAGATGTGGTTGAGTATATTTTGGATCGTCGCCTTCGTTATGTCCATGACGACGATAACAAACCATATCAATAAATATATCGCTATTAAATTCTTGTCTATATCTGGTTGCTAATTCAGCACATTTTACTACAGCTTCTGCATCGTCTCCATTTATATGTAAAACTGGGGCTTGAACCATTGCTGCAATTGAAGTACAATAATCAGAACTTCGGGCATCATCAAAATCTGTAGTAAAACCAATTTGATTATTAATTACATAATGAATAGTTCCACCAGTATAATAACCTCTTAAAGTACACATTTGCAAAACTTCATAAACAATTCCTTGTCCAGCTACTGAAGCATCTCCATGTATTAAAATTGGAAGAATTTTATCGAAATCAGAATCATATAAAATATCCGCTTTACTTCTTGCAAATCCAACAACTACAGGATCTACAGCCTCAAGATGTGAAGGATTGGGCATTAATTTTAAATGAATATTTTTACCATCAAAAGTTGTAACTTCTGAACCAAAACCCATATGGTATTTTACATCGCCACTGCCCATTGTTTGATCTAACTTAGCTGTACCTTCAAATTCGCTAAAAATTTGTTCATAGGTTTTGCCCATAATATTTGCCAAAATATTTAATCTGCCTCTATGTGCCATTCCTATTACAACCTCTTGTACATTGTTATTTGCTGCAGTATTAATTATTGCATCTAAAGCAGCAATTGTGGTTTCGCCACCCTCTAACGAAAATCTTTTTTGACCAATATATTTTGTATGAAGAAACTTTTCGAACATCACTCCCTGATTCAATTTCTCAAGAATCCTTTTTTTCTTAATTATACTTAATGGTTGATTAAAAGTGATTTCAATCTCTTTGATTAACCAATCAATCTTTTTTTGATCTGTAATATAAGTAAACTCTATACCAACACTTTGGGTATATGCCTTTTCTAAAAAATTAATTATTTCTTTTAAAGTCTTATTTTCTAATCCTACTATTTTTCCAGTTTCAAAAACAATATTTAAATCTGCTTCTGTTAAATTAAAATTTGATAAATCTAAATTGGCTCCTCTATCTTTTCTAGTGCGAATTGGATTTGTTTTCGCAAGCAAATGTCCTTTATTTCTATAGGCTGAAATAAGTTGAAATACACCCAATTCTTTTAACCAATCAATTTTAGGAGTTTGAGTATCAAGAGATTTAGGTTTTTCTCCATTTGGCGATAAATTAGTTATTGCAAAATCGAATCCCTCAAAAAACATTCTTAAATCCTCGTCTATTGAAGTTGGCTTATTAAGAAATTCGTTATATAAATTCTCTATATAACTTGGATGTTGGTTGGTGATGTACGAAAAATCTTTCATTACTCAAAATTCGTTGTCGTCATTAAAAAATTGTGAGCAAATATCGTTGGTTTATATCACAAAAATTAGTCATTTTTTTTATCTATTAAATTGATTATTTAAAAAAATGTAACTTTTTTGCTAATTATTTAAAACAACTCCTTACTTTTGCCGTCCGAAAAAAATAATTGAGATGGCTAATCATAAGGCAACAAAAAAAGATGCTCGTCAAGCATTAAAACGTAGAGATAGAAATCGTTACTACGGTAAAACAACTCGTAATGCAATGCGTGATTTAAAAATATTAGAAACACAAGCAGATTACGATTCTAAATTACCAAAAGTAATTTCTATGTTAGATAAATTAGCTAAAAAAGGAGTGATACATAAAAATAAAGCATCGAACTTAAAAAGTAAATTAGCTAAAGCGAAAATTTAATTTATTTAATAATAATATTTAATGGTTATTTCTTAATTGAAATAACCATTTTTTTATTTTAAGAAAGGTTAAAAGCTAGTTTTAAATGATAAAATAAAATTTCTTCCTGGTGCTGAAATTCCACTTGCAAAATATCTATAATTTTTATCTAAAATATTTTCAAATGTAATGTTGAGGGCAATGTTTTTATTCAATTGCAGACTTAATTGTAAATTTAAAATTATCCAACTTGGCATGCCATCTTTTGTAGCATATTGCTCATTATCTTCTCCATTTAAATTATAATTTTCTATTTTTTTCCACCCATTAAATAAGGTATTAAACTGCAATGTTCCTTTAGAAAAGGTTTTTGTAAAACTTATTTTTCCATAAGTAGGAGGTATGTGATCTAATGGAATTGTTATTCCATTATTTGTATATCTACCATAAGTATAAGTATAAATTGCATCGGCTTTTATTTTAGTTGAAATATTAATTGAAGTATTTAAACTAAATCCATACAAATAAGCATGAGCCTTATTTTGAGGGGCATAGACATCACTTAAAACTCCTTGAAATAAAATATTACTTTGTCCATTTAATAAAAATTTATCTACAACAATTGCATTTGAAAATTTAGTATAAAAAATTGATCCGCCAAAAGAAAAATCTTTATACAATTTATTAAAATTAAATTCTGCATTATATGTATACTCTGGTTTAATATTATTATTTGGCACAACCACATACCCAGTTCTAGTATCAAATACTTTAGTTAAGTCATCTACATTTGGATTTCTAAATCCACTACTTAATAAAAATGCTAGTCTTAATTTTTTTTCAGAGGCATAAACTAATCCTATGTTTCCAGTAACAGCAAAATTATTTTGAGTTGTATTTGTAAATGGAAGATGTAATAAACCAGTATCAATAAATGTTGCATTTAAGTTTATTGAATTAAATCTAACACCATCGTTTAAAGTAAGTTTATCAGAAATTTTTAATGTATGTTGTACAAATAATGCATTTGAGAGCATATTTGTTGGTCCATCAGAATAACGAGTAGAAATTTTTGAAACCGCATTTGTAATAATATTTTTTCTTTCGGCAGTACTGGATACTGTGTTATAATAACTTTCAATTCCAAAATGAAATTCGTTTTTGTTGCTATAATGTTTAGCATCTAAGTTAAGCCCATAAACATTTACTTTTTCCCATCTAAAATCTTTGTTATTGTTTTTAAATCTTCTGGTAATTCTACTCTCTTCTATATTTTGATAATTAGTTGTCAATTTTATTTCTTTAAAAAAACCATGCAATTTATTTGCATTGAAATGATAAGCTACTAAATTTCTTTTTTGTGGACCATAAAACCATTCTGCAAAAATTGGAGAGCCCCCATTAATTTCTGAAAGCCTATCGTAGCGTGGAATATTGCTTGAATTTGAGAATTGTATATTTAATAAATGTTGAATATTAATTTTAGGTTGAAACATTATTTTTTCAGTAAAATCTATTTGATTGTAACTACTCGAAATTTGTTTGTTAGGGTTTGAGTTAACAAATGCACTATCATTATTATTAAATATATCTACATAAAAAAATTTCTTTCCAAAATCAGGATATTCAGAACTTCTATTATTACCCTGAATTAAATCTCCAAATTTTCCATTTGTTATTGATGTTAAAGAAGCCCATTTTTTGCCACCAAAATTAAAATCTATATGTCCTTTAAATTCATTTGTTGCAGATGCATAACGAAAAAAATAGTTGCTCGAAATTTTTGAATTTAAAACGGGATTTTTTGTTTGCATACTAATTACACCACCCAAAGCATCGCTGCCATAAAGTGTTGATGAGGGTCCAAATAATATTTCTATTCTTTCTAAATTAGAATTGTCAACTGTAATTATATTTTGCAAATGCCCAGCCCTATAAATTGCATTGTTCATTCTAACTCCATCAATCATTAATAAAACTCTGCTTGCTTCAAATCCTCTAATTACAGGGCTTCCACCACTTTGTTGACTTTTTTGTACAAAAACAGCACCACTATTAATTAATGCATCAGCAGTATTAGGTTGAAAATTTAGCAAAGACTTTTCTTTTAAAACATGTACAGTTTGTGCAACTCTATTTCTTTTTTCTGGAAACTTATTTGCATAAATAATTATATCATCTAAAGCTAAAATAGTATCAACAATTATTTTTGAACTTTGAATTTGTTGGCAAGTTGCATTATATAATAAAAATAAAAAAACAGTTATAAAAGCTAATCTCATAGTAAAACTAAAATAATTTGCAATAATAATAAATCCGACTTTTAATTAAATCATAATATTATATTTTGAAATTTTTAATAAAAACACAATTAATAATTATTAAAATTGTATACTTTTAGTTTCTAAAATTTTATTGATGAGAAAAATTGGATTTTTTGTTTGTATAATAGGTTGCTTTTTTACTATCAATTTTTTTGCAAGTTGTAGTAATAATAAAAAAGAACTATTATTTGCATGCGATTCTATAAATGTTAAATATAGTGTTAATGTAAAACCCATTTTACAAAACAATTGTTACAATTGCCATGCAACATCAACTGCACCTAGTTTTGGGAGTGGCATTATTTTAGATAATCATACTGATATAAC
>JANOVK010000268.1:0-4587 GCA_031417315.1 Chitinophagaceae bacterium
TTGAAATTATTGCAAATACAAATTTGAATATTGCATTAGAACCAATTGTGGTAAGTTTATCAGACATCACTATTAGCTCTTCAAGTTTTATTAAAATTAATACCATTTCTAAAATTGATTTGAAATTGAAGCCTGTTGTAAACTCTCAAGAATTATTGCGAATTGTACCAGGTTTATTTATTGCTCAACATGCTGGAGGTGGTAAGGCAGAACAAATATTTTTGCGAGGTTTTGATGTTGATCATGGAACAGATATTAATATTTCAATAGATGGAATGCCAGTAAATATGGTGAGTCATGCACATGGTCAAGGTTATGCAGATGCACATTTTATTATTCCCGAAACTGTAAATAACATTGATTTTGGCACTGGCTCTTATTATGCAAATCAGGGCAATTTAAATACTGCAGGTTATGTTGCATTTTCAACTCATCATACCATTAATAAAAGTTTTCTTCAAACAGAAGTTGGTAGTTTTAGAACTTCCAGAACAGTAGCAATGCTTGATCTTTTAAAAAATAATAAACAAAACAGCAACGCTTATATAGCTGGCGAGTTTTACTATTTTAATGGACCAACCCTACATCCCCAAAACCTAAACAGATTTAATTTATTTTCAAAATACAATACTTCTATCTCAAAAAATACTAAACTTAGTATTTCAGCATCTGCATTCAAAAGTAGTTGGGATGCTTCTGGACAATTGCCTACAAGGGCTGTAGAAACTGGGTCTGCAGATCGTTTTGGTTCTTTAGATCCAACAGAAGGAGGCAACACAAAACGATATAATTTTAATGCCATTGTTACACACTATTTAAAAAATAATAATACTTTAGTTAATCAGTTTTATTATACAAATTATCATTTTAGTTTATTCTCAAATTTCACTTTCTTTTTAAACGATAGTTTAAATGGAGATGGAATTAAACAGTCAGAAGATAGAAACATATTTGGTTTTAATAGCAAGTATTCAACAAAAAAATATTTAAATAATACTCATTCAATAAATTCAGAATATGGTGTAGGATTTAGATATGATGATATTGCTAATACCAATTTATCTCAAGTAGTTAAAAGAGTATTTTTAAACCATATAAAATATGGTGATATAAAAGAAATTAATTCTTTTGCATACACCAACCACCAACTTAATTTGAATAAACTTTCAATTAGTGTTGGTACAAGAGTTGACTTTTTTAATTTTTATTATTTCAACAGGCTAGAAAAAGCAGATCAATTACCACAACAATCAAAAGCAATAATTAGCCCTAAGATTAATTTTCAATACAATTTCAATAACAGATTTCAGAGTTATTTAAAGTTTGGTAAAGGGTTTCACTCAAATGATACTAAAGTTGTAGTGGCAAATAATGGTAAAGAAATTTTGCCAGCTGCTTATGGATTTGATTTAGGGTTTATTTTCAAACCTAGTCCAAATTTATATGTAAATATTGCTTTATGGTATTTGCAATCTGAACAAGAATTTGTTTATGTTGGTGATGATGGAAATATAGAGCCAAGTGGAAGATCTGCAAGAAATGGGATTGATTTAATTACTAGATATCAAATCAATAAAAATATTTTCTTCAATAATAATTTCAATTATTCTCATTCAAGAGCTATGGATGAAAAAAAAGGAGATAACTATATTCCTTTAGCTCCAACTTTTACGGCATCTGGAAGTTTAATATATAAAAAATTGCAAGGCCTGAATGCAAGTTTACATTATAGAGCAATTGCTAATAGACCAGCTAATAAAGATAATAGTATTGTTGCAAAAGGATATTTATTAGTAGATGCTTCACTATCATATTCTTCAAAAAAAATTGAGTTGGGCTTGTCTGTAGAAAATTTATTAAATAGTGAATGGAACGAAGCACAGTTTGCAACAACATCACGTTTGCAACATGAATTAATACCTATTACAGAACTGAATTTTACACCAGGAAATCCTTGTTTTTTGAAATTTAAAATGTCTTTTAGTTTTTAGGATTGGTTTTATAATTGTAGTCTTTAATTTAAATACTAAGGACTACTTTATTTTTATCAGATTAATATTTTGATATGAATTTTAAAGCATATTGTAAAGTATTTTTATTTTTTTTATCTTTCTTTATTTCAAATCAAATATTTGCTCATGCAACTGTTATAGATGTTGAACAAATGAACATTTCTCAAACTCTTATTTTGTATTTGCAATTAGGATTTCAACACATTATTCCTTTAGGCTTGGATCATATTTTATTTATAATTGCTTTATTTATTATCAATCCAAAATTTAAAGAAATATTAATTCAAGCCACTGCATTTACAATTGCACACACTATTACATTAGGATTAAGTATGTTTCAAATTATTAAAGCTCCTACACAAATAGTTGAAATAATTATTGCAATTTCAATTTTATTTATTGCTGTTGAAAATATTTTAACTAATAAAGTAAAACCTAGTAGAATTGCTATTGTATTTTTATTTGGTTTAATTCATGGGCTTGGATTTGCAGCTGTACTTTCTGAAATTGGTTTACCACAAAATAAATTTATTCCTTCTTTATTAATGTTTAATTTGGGGGTTGAAATTGGACAAATAGCAGTAATTACTGCTGTATATTTTGTATTAATTAAATGGGTAAAAGATGCTGATTACTACAAATCAAGAGTTGTTATTCCCATATCCGTTTTTATTTCTATTGTATCTATGTATTGGATTATTGAAAGAATTTAATTCATTTTTATTTTAGAATTGTTCCAATATCTTTCATTATTCTAGAAGATAAATCAAATTTGTTTTTTGCTGCTTCTTTAAAGTATTGCTTAGCATTATATACTTTATTTTTTGACTGCATATATTTACCCATATAATATAATTCTAAACCTTCAAGCGGTTTTCCTTCAACAAATTTTTTATATAATTTATCAGCTTCATCAAACTCTTTGTTATTAGCTAAAGTATAAACCAACCAACTATATGTTTCAGGAGTAGCTCTATTAGTAATTTCTTTTCTTGCTAATTCAACTGCATTTTTTGGGTTATTTAATATTTGTGTATACAACTGAATTAAATATTTATTATACATATTGCCATAAATTGGTTGTGTTGCTTTTTGTTCAAAAAGCTTTGCATATTTATATTCTTCAGTAGAATCAAATTTAAACTGTGCCCATAAGACAAGTTTAAATATAGGATCTGGTAATTCTGTTTTAGTAACTGCAAATTCAAAAACATCTTTAGCTAAAGAGTCATTGTAATCATTAATTAATGCTAGCCAACCCAAGCCCATTAAGGAATGCAGATCTGACGAATTTTTTTGTAAACAAGCTTTGTAATTTGTATATGCATTTTTTACATCATTATTATGCAAGTACAAATCTGCTAAATTAGATTGTGCATTTTGTAATAAAGCTTCGTTATTACTCACTAATTCAGCTGCTATTTTCATGGCTTTGATTGATGAGTCTATATCACCTTTATAATGCATCAACTTTGAGATTCTAAATTGATATCCAAAATCGTTGTATTGATGTAATTGAATTAAACTTTTTTCTGCAAGATGATAAAGTCCAAGTTCAAATTGAATATCAAATAAGCCAATTAATTTATTATAAGTTTTTAATCCTATTGAATTTGCTTTTTTAAACATTGAATCTGCCTCATTAAATCTGTGTTGTAATATATAATGATTACTTAAGGAAGAAAAAATTGAGGATTCTTTATGGTTATAATTTTTCGATACTTCAAATAAAATGCTATTAGATTGATGAATATATTTTACATCTCCAGTTAATTTAAATTTTCCAATTAAGGCATTTGCATATTTAACAGCATTCACTATATCTGCAGGTTTCCCTATAGTTCTATCCTTCCAAAATTTAAGATCAGTTTCAAGTTCTGTAAAATTTTTATTAAAATCTTTTGAGTATCTGTGAATGGTAGAATCAATAAAATTATTTTCAACTAAAGCTTTTTTTTTGCCACAAGATGCTAAGCCAACAAATAACACAGCATAGAAGAAATAACTATGTTTCAAAATAAAATTATTTAAAGATTAAATATTTATGATAGCATAAAGCTGCTCTAAATTAGGTGTTGGACTTCCACCTTTTTGCTCTAAGGTTACTGCAAAAGCTTGTGCACCTTGCACGTTTTTCATGTGTTGTAAATTGGAATTTACATTAAACACACCTAGGTCAATTGGCTTCCCATCTTTTAAAGCCCACAATTGATATTGTTTATCTGTAGCAGTTGTTGGTAGTTGAATATTATTCACATAAACATTGCCTGTAACTTTATTCCAAGCAACAATCATGGTTTTACCTGGGGCTTTGTTATTACCTTGTAAAACAAATATTTTATTATTTTCAATTGATAGTGATGCTAATTGGTTTTTATAACTTTCTTCTATTTGTACTTTATCCAAATTCAAACTTTCAATCTTACTATTAAAAGCCAATTCTTTTGCTTGAAATGTAGAATTTAAAAACAAATACAAACTACTTATGCTAACAATGAATAACACTGAAGCTGCAATTAAATATTTTTTAATATTTGATTTTGAAGTTGAATTTTTTGTATTTGTAGAATCTTCC
>JANOVK010000269.1:0-2666 GCA_031417315.1 Chitinophagaceae bacterium
TTTTTTCATAAAGAAAAAAGGGAAATTGAAACCGGTTTCAATTTTCCTTCTGAAAACTCAATACTGTACTGGGTTCTGCAGGATTTTATCAACTATTTTATGTTATTATACCGGTATTATTATGTTAAACAATTAAATAATTCAATATTATATGCTTATTATACTTTAATACATTTTAATAATTGTTTTTATTATAGTTAATCAGAACTCATTTTACTAAAAATGGTTTCATTAATTTTTCATTGTTACCGGCAATCTGCATGTTATAAATGCCGATGCCCAGTTCAGTTGGTAATTGTAGAGATTGACTCAATGACCCGCCGCTATGGCTGATCCCCTGTTCAAAAACTACCTGGCCGATATTGTTTATGATCCGTAAACTGTAGGCGCCTTTGTCGAGTTTATTTATATAAAAATTAATCCTGTTATCCGTGACCGGGTTTGGATATAATACTAATGCATCGGTATTACCGGAAAAAGATACCCTTACTACAGCACTGTAATAGATCCTGCCATTTAATTCAACGGCTTTGATCCTGTAATAATTAATTTCTCTACCCGGACTTTGATCCAGGTAATTGTAATCTGCCCGGTTGCCATTATTACCGGTGGCCCGTTTGCTACCAATTTGAGTAAAGTTTCTACCATCAACAGAACGCTCAACCGAGTATTCTTCAAGAGCTGACTCAGAAAGGTTTGACCATTCAATTAATACATCATTGTTTTGCTGTTTTGCTTTTATCAATCCAAAATTTACCTGTAAAACAGATGGACAGAAAACTGGATCTGCTCCATAATTACTACCAACATTGGTTACCGTACCACCTGTAATGCTGCCCCCATTGAGGACAATATTTCCGCCGTTATATTTTTGTATAGTACTTCCTGAACCAATAGTTATTGTAAAACCATTCAGATTTAGATTTCCATTACCAATAATTAAACTTTGCCCCCCGGTTCTATCAAGTGTTAGGTTAGAAGTGAGGATAACCTGACCACCTGTTTTGTTAATAATAATATTGCCATCAAAAGTTCCAGGCACTCCTGAAAGGTCTAAATTTTGAACCCCATCACAAATAAATAGTATGGTTGGATCATAAGTGCCGCAGCAATAGTTCGGGCCAATGGTTACATTTCCTTTTACTTTTATTAAATTAGGTGCCGCAGTTTGATTATATTCCTGGGCATAATTCCAGAAATGCCCACTGATAAGGTTCAAATTTCCTTCTACTATCATGATATCACCTTCCCTTATTTTTAGCATTGAACAACCAGTTTTATCATACACAACATTATAAAAAACCTCCTGAGAGTTAAAATCCATAAAAAACCATTGACTGCCAAAATTGCCATCAAACTTTACCGTACCAAAATTATGATTGAAAACACCGCTTGTGCCGTGATACCAGCCAGCCCCAACATTCATTAGACCCGAAGTAGCATTAAAAGTTCCGTTAGAAAGGCTAAAAGTTTTGTCTATATCTAAGGATATAGAGCCACTATTAAAAGTTCCGCCGGTTAAATCAAAATTGGTATAAATGTGCAGTAAAATTGGGCTACCGCTAAAAGTAATAGTTCCACCTGTTTGGCTGAAATAGCCATGACTCATATTGCCTGCTCCTGTTATGGCTGATGTACCATTCACTATCATAGTGCCACCCGATGTGTTATCAACCGTTTTACCATTTAAATTAAAAGTGCCTGAGGTAAATGTAAAATTTTGGGCATTATTAAAATTCATTATTAAATCTGATAATAGTTTTACCTCGCCGCTACTTTTATTTATTGTTACATGTCCATCAATAGTTGCAGTTGCACCTGTTAAATCAAAAGTTTGAATGGCCTCGCTGCCTGAAAATTTTAAAGTAACATCGTTACTTGAAGAAACAAATCCGGAAGTCACACTAATATTTTTCTTAACATCGAGGGTAACGGCCTGACCTGAATTCCAGGTAGCTACTGACCCTCCGCTTAATGTTAGATTATTGAGAACTACCAAATTATCGCCGGCATTATATAGTAATCTAAATCCGGAAGTGAGATTAAAAATTAAATTATAAAATGTTTCTAAATTAGAAATTATCTGAATTTTGCTAGAATAAATATCGGTGGTTCCGTCAAAAATAACCGTGCCATTATTATGATTAAATGTTCCACTTGTGGTATGATCCCAGTTTTTTGAAATATAAAAGTTTCCGGTTGTGGAATTAAAAACGCCACCTGTGAAACGAAAATGACCGTTAAAGTCGAGCGTAGCATTTAGGGCATTAAACGTTCCCGCCGATTGGGTATAAAATCCGTTTCCTATTGAAAACTGAGATGCTCCTGTAATAGTAAGTACAGCCGAACTGCTACTTTGCATCCATCCATAATTATCCATATTCCCTGTACCTGCTATGATAAATGTGCCATTACAATTAGTGAGTCCTACTGTATTTAAAAGCGTTTTTCCATTTAGATTTAATGTGCCCGATGTTAGTGTAATGCCTCCACCATCATTCATTACTATATCAGTCATTAGTCTCACTTCACCCGATGTTTTATTTATAGAAAGTCCGCCTTCAAGTCTGTCGTTTGTTCCTGATAAGTTAATAGCCTGAACGGCAGCCGAACCGCTAAATTTCAAGGTTACATCATTTGAGGCAGTCCCAAAAGTTGGGGATACG
>JANOVK010000270.1:0-7361 GCA_031417315.1 Chitinophagaceae bacterium
TGTAAACAAATTTTAATCCTTCTGTAATATTATCCCAAGTTTTTGCAAACATTTTAGTTAAAACCGGAGGATGTTTTTTTAATAAAAATAAAAAATAAAACCCTGTAACTACTAATAATAAAATAATGAATAATGCACCAGTTATATCGAATAAAGCTATAAAAAATCCAACCAATGCATGACCTACAACCGAAGCTGAAAGCCAAGTTCCTTGATTCCAACTTATAGCATTAGGCAAAATTTCTTTAGGCACAATTGCAGCAACTAAAGTTCCAAAACATGGGCCAGTATAGGCTCTAAAAATGCCGGTTAAAAAAATTATAAAATATATTGTATAAACAATTGTTTGTTTAGAAAGAATAGAAAATGATGCTTTAGTGGATAATAAAAAAAGTACACATACCGATAAAAAATAAAACAAAACCCCTTTTAATAAAAGTTTTCTTTTTTCTGAAATATCAATTTTATATCCTGCATGTAATGAAAGTGAAACAGCTGGAATTACTTCTGCTAAACCAATTAAACCAATTGCCAATGGATTATTGGTTAATTCATACATCCAATATCCAACTAAAGCACCTAACATTCTTAATGCCATAATAAATAAAAATCTACCATACATTAAGTTTCTAAACTCAAGTATTCGCATGGCAATAAAAGAATCTGACTTTGATAATTCTAATTTCATTTATACTGCAAACATAAAAGCAATTGAATTTGATATCAATTTTTATGCTTAAAAAAACAAATCATGCTTAATTAATAAAACAATATTATTTTGTAGATATTTTATTAATGAATCAAAACAAAAAAGTATTACAATTTGTATTACTAGTAACAATAAGTTTACTGGCAATTTCAATATTTGTTTTATATACAAAAAATACTTCAACACCATTACAAAATATTAGTATTTTAACGGATATACTAAAAAAAGATTCATTAAAAAAAGAAATAATTAAAATTCAGAAAGTTGATAGCTCGATTGCAGAAAAAACTTTATCGCCATTTTTAACAGAAGATAGCACTGAAAGAATTCTTCAGCATTTTACTACACCAAATAAATTAATTAATTTTTCGAGTGATACAAATTCAATAGTAATAGAAAGCTTTATAAAAAAAATTATTGAACTTAAAAAAACAAAAAAAGGAAAAATAAGAATTGCTTATTTAGGAGATAGTATGATTGAAGGAGATTTAGTTTCTCAAACACTTAGGAAATATTTACAAAAAGCATTTGGCGGAACTGGTGTTGGCTTTATCCCAATAACATCGCCAGTTGCAGGATTTAGAATTACTGCTAAACATAGTTTTTCTACTAAATGGAGAGAAAGCAATTTTAGAACTAAAATATCTTACACACCTTTATACTTATCGGGTAAAACATTTTTTGCTCAAGGTTATAATTGGGTAGACATTGAAGACAAAACCCTTGCTCCCAATCAATCTCAACTACAAAAATATTTATTATGTGGCTTTAAAAACGGTAACAGTCAAATTGCAATTAACTCAGTTTTTAATAGTATTAAACCATCTCAACAATTTAATAAAATTCTACTTAATAATAGTACCTCACCAAAAATTAAAATAGAAATTTCAGATTTATCGTTGCCTCTTTATGGAATTTCTTTCGAATCAACAGACGGAATTATCATTGACAATTTTTCTTTTAGAGGCTCTGGTGGATTTGAATTTATTAATATTGATTCTAATTTTTTAAAACAAATTAATACTACACAACCCTATGATTTAGTAATTATGCAGTATGGCGTTAATGTTTTAAATCATCCAAATAATAGTAATTTTAATTGGTATTATAAAGCAATGACTAGTGCAATAAATAAACTAAAAAAGAATTTATCGAATGCTGAATTTTTATTAATTAGTACAGCAGATAAATCTTTTAAATATTCTGATGGTAGAAGAACTGCAATTGGAATGGATAGTTTAATTGCAACACAAGAACGAATTGCATTCGATTCGAAAATTGCATTTTTTAATACTTATAATAGCATGGGTGGTTATAATAGTATGATAAGTTGGGCAAATGGAAATCCACAATTAGCTGCAAAAGATTATACACATTTAAACTCGAAAGGTGCTGAAATATTAGGCACCAATTTATTTAATGGCATTAATTTTGAAATTATTAAAGCCGAATCGCAAAAAAGATAAATACTATTTATGAATTATCTTAATTTAATAAAAACGATTTATTTTACGCTGTTTCTTATTTGTTATTTAAATTCATTTTCTCAGAATAAAAAACAATTTCAAATAAATTTTGAACCTGTTTTCTCGGATAAAAAACTTGAACTTGAAAATAAATATTATAAACTAAATAACCAAGCAGACAGCATTGTTTTTACAAACTTAAAATTTTACATTACCAACATTAAATTATTAAATAATAGCAAGACAATTTTTAAAGAAAAAAATAGTTATCATTTAGTAAACCTTAATGATAGCAATAGTTTGGCACTACAATTAAACTTGCCAACTAATACAAAATTTACATCCATTCAATTTAATTTGGGTGTTGACAGTGCAACAAATTCAAAAGGAGTTTTAGGTGGAGATTTAGATCCTACAAAAGGTATGTATTGGGCATGGCATAGTGGTTATATAAATTTTAAGTTAGAAGGAAAAAGTAATTTGTGCATTACTAGAAATAACGTTTTTGAATTTCATTTAGGTGGTTATAAATTTCCTTACAACAATATTCAAACTATTGTTTTAAAAACAATAAATAAAAATCACAATATAATAAAAGTTGATATTGAAAAATTTATTTCTGCAATTGATATCTCTAAAACAAATATGATTATGACTCCTAGTAAAAAAGCAAATGAGTTATCACAAATTGTTTCAAAAATTTTTAGTATCGATTAATAATGAAAAAATTTGTGCTCATACTAATTTTAATAATTTCTATTGTTGCTTTTCAAAAAATAAATGAGGAATTAATTAATATACCAAGTTACTGGCCTAAGCCAAATTATAATTTTACAGAAAACCCATTAAGCAAAGAAAAAATAGCAATAGGTAAATTACTTTTTTACGACCCAATTTTATCAAAGGACAATAGTATTTCATGTGCAAGTTGTCATTCATCTTATACAGCATTTACACATACTGATCATGAACTAAGTCATGGAATTGAAAACAGAATTGGCTTAAGAAATTCTCCAGCATTAATGAACTTAGCATGGCATAAATATTTTATGTGGGATGGTGCCATACATCATTTAGATGTACAAGCATTGGCACCAATTACAAATCATGATGAAATGGATGAAAGTATTGAAAATGCAGTAGCAAAAATTAAACAAAGTAAAAAATATAAAGAGTTATTTTATACTGCCTACCAATCAAAAATAATAACTGGTGAAAATGTATTAAAGTCGTTATCCCAATTTCTATTGACGCTTGTTAGTGCTAATTCAAAATACGATAAAATTCAAAAAAAAGAAAAAGAAATTAGTTTTTCTGACAGCGAGTTAAAAGGTTATGAAATTTTTAAAACCAATTGCTCAAGCTGTCATACAGAACCATTATTTACTAATAACGAATTTGAAAATAATGGACTTGCTGTAGATACAATTTTAAACGATTTTGGAAGATATAAGATTACAGAAAGTATTTCAGATTCTTTTAAATTTAAAGTACCCACATTAAGAAATATTGAATTATCTTATCCATATATGCACGATGGAAGATATAAAAATTTGCAGATGGTTTTATTTCATTATACAGAAAATATTCATCATTTTTCAACGCTATCAAACCAATTACTAAATAAAATAAAATTAACAGAAATCGATAAAAGAAATTTAATTGCATTTTTAAAAACCCTTACTGACGAAGAGTTTCTGAGGAATCCTAAATTTCAACCAAACTAAAATTAGTAATTTTATTTATGACTATCTAGATTTGCAAACTTCAATTGTGTCTCGTTAACTAAACTGATTAACTGCATATTAATTGCTTCTCTAAATTCATTAAACTCTTCAACCGATTGAATGAGTGGCGTATAAATATCGGCTGTTATTGTATGAAAATTTTTTCCAATATCTGATAAAAAAACTTGGTGATTGATAATAAATTTTTCTTGATTTAAAAATTGTTGAATTGAATTTATAAGTGTTTTTAATTGTGTTGCTGTAGAATCAATATTCAGTTCTAGTTTTATTTCAATTCTCCTTTGTGTTCTTAAAGAAATATTATCAATAATACTATCAACCATTTGTTTATTTGGTACAGTAATAAAAGTTTTATTTTCTGTTCTAATTCTTGTACTTCGTAAACCTATTTTTTCTATTACACCAGTAAATTGTTGTACTTTAACTGTATCGCCAGTTGCAAATGGTTTATCAAAAAAAATTACAAACGATGCAATTAAATTTTCTAAACTTTCTCTTAGAGCCAAAGCTATTGCTGCACCCACAATACTCAAGCCTGTAAATAAATTTCCAATATTTGTATTAAATGAAAATTTAAGAATTAATAAAACACCAATAATTACAATAATTACTTTAAAAAAATCTTTAAAGAAAATAATTAGTTGATTTTCGTTTAGATTTTTTGAGACATTGGCTTTATCTTCTAAAACCAATGCTGTAAAATCAATTAATCTAATACATAACCAAATAAAACTTATTACTAATAATCCATTAGAAATACTATCAATAATTTTTCGAGATGAGAACTTAAAAATATGAAACTCCAAATCTTTTGGAAAAGTTAATTTATCAATTGCAACAAATGCAATAAACAACAAAATAAATAATTCTAATGGATGTATTACTAAATCGAAAAATGAATTTTTATCAATACTTTTTCCTGCCTTGCCAACCATTCTATAAAGCATACCAGCACAGAATTTCGACACAATTCTTTTAACAATAAAAGCTGCACTAATAACAGCCAATACTATTAAATAACTTCTAATAGTATTGTCAAATAAAATGTTATCTAAAAAAGAATAATCATTCATAATTTACCAATATATTTTTTTATTTATGCAATTAATTCAACTTTTACCTCAATTTCTTTATTGTTCATTATAAATTCAATCATATCATCATTTAATGCAAAACCTTTTTCAATACTATATAAACTGATGGTAACATTATTCATATTATCGTTTATATTATATTTTAAAGAAACATTACCTGGATTTTTTTTTGTATTTATTTCAACAAAATCAATAAACTTTTTATCAACAAACGATGGACTTAAATTTAATTCAACAGTTTTTGTTAATAATGATTTTGCAGTTTCTAATAAATGAATGGAAGCAATTTTAAACTCAAATCCTTCTTTCTTCCAACTTTGTTTAAAATAACCCTGAATTAATAGTGTTTTTCCTTTCTCTAAATAATTCTGAAATTTTACATAATCTTCGCTCCATAAAAAAAAATCTGTTCCTCCACTAAAGTCCTCGATTTTTAAAATTCCATAAGATTTATTGGTTTTAGTAATTTTATGTTGCACATCTATAACCAAACCAGCCATCTTTAAATTCTTGCCCAGCATGGTTTGTATTAGTGTAATAGAATCTTTACATTCTAAATAATCCTTAATCATCATAAACTTAAAATGAGTCATTTCAAATTTATAATAGTCCAACGGATGGCCACTCATATACATTCCAGTTACTTCTTTTTCGTAATCTAATTTCTCTGTTAAACCCCATTCTTCGCAAACTACAATTTTGGGAGCAGGCACATCCATCACTTGTTTTAAATCTCCAAATAAGGTATTGGTAGTTCCTTTACTTAAATCGTTTTGAACTTGCCCATATCCAATAATTTTTTCTAAACCTGAAGTTCTATCTCCATCAGGAATATTAAAATATTGTGCCCTATGTAATGCTGTGAAACAATCAAAAGCACCACTATACACAAGACTTTCAAGCGATTTTTTGTTCACACTTTTTTGATTCACTCTTTTTATAAAGTCGAAAATATTTTTGTATTCGCCATTAGTATTTCTTTCTTGAATTAAATTTTCAATTGCATTATCACCTACTCCTTTTAATCCACCAAATCCAAATCGAATTTCTCCTTTTTTATTGGGCGAAAATTCTTTAATACTTTCATTAACATCGGGGCCCAAAACTGTTATTCCCATTCGTTTACATTCTTCCATAAAGAATGTAATTTTTTCTATTGAGCCAGCATGTTTTAAAACTGCACTCATAAATTCGCTAGGGTAATGTGCTTTTAAATAGGCTGTTTGATAGGCAACAAATGCATAGCATGTGGAGTGAGATTTATTAAATGCATATTCTGCAAAGGCTTCCCAGTCTGTCCAAATTTTTTCTAACTTTTCAATAGGATGTTTTAAGTTAGTAGCACCAGTTATAAATGCTTCCTTCATTCCATCTAAAGTGGCTCTATCTTTTTTTCCCATCGCTTTTCTTAATCCATCTGCTTTGCCTTTAGTAAAGCCAGCTAACTTTTGTGAAAGCAACATCACTTGCTCTTGATACACAGTAATACCATAGGTTTCAGCCAAAATTTCTTCCATTTCTGGTAAGTCATATGCTACAGGTTCTAACCTATGTTTTCTTTTAATATATTTTGGAATGTATTGTGATGGACCAGGACGGTTCAATGCATTTAAAGCAATTAAATCTTCGAAACTTGTGGGTTTCATTTCTTTCAATATGTTAACTAAATGAGTAGCTTCAAACTGAAAAATACCAACACAATTTGCATTTTGAAATATCGAAAAAGTTTTCTCATCATCAAATGGAATTTTATCTATATCAATTTCTATTTGATGATTTTGTTTAATGAGTTCAAGAGCAGTTTTTAAAATACTTAATGTTTTTAAACCTAAAAAATCCATTTTAATTACTCCAGCATCTTCAATAATATTTCCTGCAATTTGTGTTATCCATAAATTGGTTTCTTTGCTTGTTGCAACAGGAATTAAATCTGTTAAATCGGTTGGAGAAATAATAATTCCAGCTGCATGTAAACCAGTATTTCTAACATTTCCCTCTAATCGTTCAGCTTCATGTAAAATTTTTGTTCTTAAATCTCCTTCAGGTTTATTATAAATTTCTCTTAATCGTTTTGCATTTTCAATATCTTCTGAAGAATAACCCATTTCCTCTAAACTTTTTTCACCATCTTTTTTGGTTAAAGGAGCTTGCAAAATTTTACCCAATTCTGTACCAGGTTTATCGCTTACCAATTTTGCTAAAGCATTACTTTCTGGCAATGGTAAATCCATTACTCTGGCAACATCTTTAATACTACTTTTTGCAGCCATTGTGCCATAAGTAATAATTTGTGCAACTTGTGCTTTACCATATTTTTTTACAACATAATCAATTACTTTTTGTC
>JANOVK010000271.1:0-14095 GCA_031417315.1 Chitinophagaceae bacterium
CATAAGGCATTTCTTTTTTAGAAAATGTTTCATGATATTTTTCAACATCAAAATAAACCGAACCATTAGCTTCATAAGCAAAACCATCAGCAATAATTTTTTCAATCATATTAATTTGTTCAATAATATGGCCTGTAGCTGTAGGTTCAATGGTTGGTTCCAAAGTATTAAACTCTCTCATTGCCCAATGAAATAAATTAGTGTATTTATGCACTAATTCCATGGGTTCTAATTTTTCTAAAATAGCTTTTTTAGAAATTTTATCTTCAGCTTCTCTTCCTTCTTCTTCAAAATGTCCAGCATCTGTAATATTTCTTACATATCTTACTTTATACCCCAAATATTTTAAATATCGAAACACAATATCGAATGTAATATATGGACGTGCATGACCTAAATGGCTTTCTCCACTTACAGTTGGACCACATACATACAACCCAACATAACCTGGTGTAATTGGTTCAAAAATTTCTTTTTGTCGAGAAAGTGTATTGTATATTTTTAAACTCATTATTTATTATTCAACTTACAACGAAAATAAGAATGAATATTTTAGTTTTTAATTTATTTAGATTGATACTTTTTTAGTATCAAATCTGTTACCAACATTTTATGGTCGCTTAATTGTTCATCAACAATATTAAATTGTGTAACATTGAAATTGTTATCAGGAAAAATATAATCAATGCGTAAAGAAGTTGATAATGAATTAAAGGTTTTGCCAAACCCCAATCCTTTTACTAAAAATGCATCTTGTTTATTCCCTCTAATTTTCCAATAAGAATTGTTAGTAGCAACTTCATTTAAATCTCCACAAAAAACAACTGGAAAATTTCTTTTGCTCATGTACAATTTTACAACATCAGATTCTTTATTGTGAACTTTAAAAGTATTTTTCATTTTTCTTATTATTCCGATAAAGTTTCTTTTAGGAATTTTTTCGTCAACACCAACAGCATCAATTTCTTTAAATTCCTCTCTCGAAAATTTATACGAATCTAAATGTGTGGTGAAAAATGAAATCGTATCTAATCCATAAACAATATCTGATGCAATAATGTTTTCGCCATTTTCGAATCTGGTACTATCTGCATTTATTATAGGATATTTAGATAGAATTACATTTCCAGTTTTATGCCTATGTGGTCCAATTATCCAACCAGGAAAGTAGTAATATGGATATGCTTTTTTAAGTAATTCAAACGACTTGCAACCATTCTTACATTCTTCAAATTCTTGCAAGCAAACAACATCCGCATTTTGTTTTAAAACAGAACTTACAATTTCATCTATAGAGTGCATTTTAATTTTGCTATGTAAGGGTCGCCCACTCATATTTCCAATATTCCAACTTACAACTCTTAAATTATAATTCGATTTTTTTTTATTAAATGTATGATTAGTGTTAAAAGCAAACATTACGGTTATTTGTTTGTAGCCAAAACAAAGTATAATAAATAAAAAAAATGCAAATTTCTTTTTTACAAAAAACCAAAAAATAATAGAGCCTATTAATAGTAAAAGTAAGTATGGCATTATTAAACCTATAAACCCAACAACCCAAAAATGTTTTTCATTTAACCATGGAATTAAACAACCTATTAAATAAAGTGAAACTATAATTAAATTAATAGAAACTAAAAAAACTTTTGTAACTCCCCGAATCCAGCTTTTTTTCATAAGGTAAAATTAAGTAAAGCTTAAAAACTTCAACAAAATGCTTTAATTGATGATATATATTTGCCAAATGTTATCAATTAGCAAACGTGGGCAAGAGATGCCTGCATCTCCTATTCGAAAATTAGTTCCTTATGCTGAAGCAGCAAAAAAAAGAGGAGTAAATGTGTATCATTTAAATATTGGGCAACCCGATATCGAAACTCCAAAATTAATTTTAGATGCTGTTAGAAATAGCGATTTTAAAGTTCTAGAATACAGCCACAGTGCAGGAAACGAAAGTTATAGAAAAAAACTTGTTGGTTATTATAAGTCTGTTGGTATTAATGTAAATTTTAATGAAATTATTATTACTACTGGTGGAAGTGAAGCTATTTTATTTGCATTTATGGCTTGTATGGATGTTGGTGATGAAGTAATTATTCCTGAACCATTTTACGCAAATTACAATGGATTTGCCGTTGCTGCAGGTGTAAAAGTAATACCTATCACCTCTTATATTGAAAATGGATTTGCATTGCCTTTGATTGAAGAGTTTGAAAAAAAAGTTACCTCAAAAACTAAAGCAATTGTTATCTGTAATCCTAACAATCCTACAGGATATTTATATACTAAAGATGAAATGGAAGCTTTAAGACGACTTATAAAAAAACATAATTTATATTTATTTAGCGATGAGGCTTATAGAGAATTTTGTTATGATGGGCAACAGGTAAGTGCCATGCATTTAAATGATGTAGATGATAATGTAGTTATGATGGATACAATTAGTAAAAGATATAGTGCATGTGGAGGAAGAATTGGAGCATTAGTAACAAAAAATAAAGCTATACTTGATGCTGCAATGAAGTTTGCACAAGCCAGATTAAGTCCACCCAGTTTTGCACAAATTGCAGGTGAAGCTGCCATTGATTTGCCATCAAATTATTTTGATACAACTAAAGCAGAATATCAATCTCGTAGAGATTTAATTGTAAAAAGATTGAATGAAATGGAGGGTGTATTTTGCCCAAACCCGGGTGGTGCATTTTATGCAATTGCAAAACTACCTATTGATGATTGTGATATTTTTTGCCAATGGTTATTAGAAAGTTTTAATTATAATAATGCAACAGTTATGTTAGCCCCTGCTACAGGATTTTATGGAACAAAAGATTTAGGAAAACAAGAAGTAAGATTGGCTTATGTTTTAAATTTAGAATCAATAAACAAAGCAATGGATTGTTTAGAAAATGCATTACAACAATATCCTGGAAGGAAAAATAATTGATAAAAAATTTCATAAATTAAATTACTTAATTTTGATTCTTAATTTTTCAAATGAAAAAAAAATTACCTATACTTTTTATTATATTCTCAACTTTATTTTTTGTTGCTTGTAATTCTACAAACAAACAAGAAGCATTTATAGAAAAAGAAAAATATGATGGCCCTGCCGAAATAGATTTATTAGAATTTGAAAAAACTAAAGACCCTCTATTAAATAGTGTTCCAATGGAAAGACTTTGGAGTGCTATGAACTATACACAAGCATTAAAACAAAATTTTTCTTACGATGGTGTAACAAGTATTTGGGAAGAAAGAGGACCCATTTTTGATAGTGTTGGACCAAGCAATAATAATAGCCGTGGTGGACCAAGTGGATTTACAGGTGCTTATACATCTGGAAGAATTAGAGGTTTTTTAGTAGACGCAGCAGACACTTCTGGCAATACAATTTTTTGTGGAGGAGTTAATGGAGGAATTTGGAAATGTACCAATTTTATGTCAGCAACAAATGCACCAAATTGGGTTCAAGTAAACGATTTTTTAAGCAACATGTCAATTGTTTCTTTCTGTCAAAATCCTGCAAATAATGATATTATTTATGTTTCAACTGGAGAAGCAAATAACAATTCAGATGCAGTAAGAGGAAATGGAATTTTTAAATCAATTGATCATGGTGCAACTTGGACTCATTTATCAGCAACTGCTGGAATGAGAAGATCATTTAAAATAGTTTGTGATAATGCTGGTAATTTATATTATGCAACATCTGGAAGTGGTTTATTAAGATCTTTAGATGGTGGTGGAAGTTTTGCTTCAATTACTCCTACAGGTGCTGGTACAATTTGTACTGATATTGAAATTAGTAGTACTGGTAGATTACATGCTAGCTTTGGTTTTGGAGGTACTAGTATTACTTACAAGTATACAACTTCGCCATCAACTGTTACAACAAGTACTTGGAGTTCTGGCTCAGGTATAAGACCATCAGGAGCTACTGCAAGAAGATTTGAAATAGCAACATTAGGAGATGTTATTTATGGAGTAACTACTAATTCTTCTAATGATGTTGATAGTTGTTATAAATCTACAAATGGTGGCAAAAATTGGAGTTTAATAAACAATACTGCTCTTCCTAATATTGCAAATACACAAGGATGGTACGATTTAAGTTTAGCAGTAAATCCAAATAATTCTAATGAAATTATTTGTGGTGGAGTTGATGCATATTTATCTTCAAATGCTGGTGAAACTTTTAACAGATTAACATATTGGGTGGGCAATGGAAATTATGTACATGCCGATCATCATCAAACAAGATGGTGGAATGGTGGAGGCAATAATCCAAAAATGATAATTGCAAGTGATGGAGGTTTATATTATTCAAACAATAATGGAAATTCATTTGTAGATAAAAATAAAAATCTAGGAATTAAACAATTTTATTCTTGTGCAATTCATCCCAATTTAACAAACTATTTTTTAGGTGGTGCACAAGATAATGGTGTGCATCAACTAAAAAATTCTGGATTAAGTTATTCTACTGAAGTAACTGGAGGAGATGGTGCTTTTGTTGATATTGACAACGATCAACCACAATATCAATTTGGAAGTTATGTTTATAATAATTATAGAAGAAGTTCAAATGGCGGTAACACATGGTCATCATTTAGTTTTTCTTCTTCAACAGGAAGTTTTATAAATCCATGGGATTATGATGATACTCAAAATATAATTTTAGGAGCAAATACAAATAACGATTTTTTTAGATGGACAGACCCACAAACTGCTGCTTCTGCTGCAGGTGCAACTACTTCTGTTGTAACGCTAACAGAATTAAGTGGAAAAGTTACAGCTGTATCTGTATCGCCATATAAAACAGGCAGAGCTTTTTTTGGATCGAACAATGGAAATATTGTAAAAGTAGAAAATTCTAAAACTACAAATGGTAGTGGTGGCAGCGATGTTCAAGAATTAAATTCACCCTTAAATGGAGTATATACAAGTTGCATTGCAATTGGCACAAATGATAGTAACTTACTTGCAGTTTATTCTAACTATGGCATTAGTAGTTTATTTATTACAAATAATATGGGAAATACTTGGACAGATATTGAAGGCAATTTACCTGATATGCCAGTTCGTTGGGCAGTGTTTCATCCAACTATAAATAATGCAATTGTAATTGGTACAGAAGCTGGTGTTTTTACTACAACAAATGTTAATGGAGCAAGTACTGTATGGACTCCAAGCCCTGGTTTTCCTTTAGTACGAGTTGATATGTTGAAATTAAGAAAAAGTGATAATTGCATAATTGCTGCTACACATGGCAGAGGCATGTGGGCTTCAAATATTTTAAATATTCTACCACTAAAGAAAATTACTTTAAATGGTAAACTTGAATTGAATGATAAAACATTACTAAGCTGGACAATGGTTGATGCAACTAATAATGTAAAATATAATGTAGAGTATAGTGAAGATGGAGTTAAATTTAACAATATTGCAAAGTTTGGAAACGAAACATATGCTTTCAATCACTCATTAAAAACCGATATAGGTTATTATAGAGTGATGGGATACGAACCAAATAAGGCTCCAATTTATTCTAATACTATAGTATTAAGATCTATTAAGAATATAAAAGGAATTAGCATTAATATTTTACCAAACCCAATAAAAAATAATGGAAGAATTTTAGTGAGTTCAACAATTTCTGGAACTTATCTTTGGAGAATAACAAACATTCAAGGAAATATTTTACAATCGGGAAAAAGTGTATTACAAAATGGTTTAGTTGAAAATTTATTATTTAATTCAACCAAATTAAATGCTGGAATGTATGTACTAAATATTATTCAAAACAATCAAACAAAATCAATCTCATTTATTAAAGAATAAACTATTTTTTTTCTTGATATATTTTTAGTGCTTCATTTTGATAGATTGGGAGAATGTTAGCAACATCAATAGTAATGCAATATTCCATATCTGCTTCTAATCCATGTTTTGCTAATCGATGCCAATGTGTTGTTTGTTTAATAAATTTACTTAAATCGTATTTGTGTAATTGATACATTTCGAAAGCCATTAAACTACTATCGCAATGTATTTCAAAATTGTCTTTTACTTGTTCAATAACTGCACCTGCAAATAATGTATCCTCTAAATTAAATCTATCTTTCCAAGCAGAACACCCCAGAAATACATTTTTATTTTGTGATAAAAGAAATTTAATAACGGCACTTAAATTTGGAAATGAACCTGTAATAATATTGTTTACTCCTTTGTTTAAAGCCATATGCAAAAGCTTGGTACCATTGGTTGTAGTAAGAACAAGAGTTTTATTTTCAATAAAATTTCTAGGGTAATCTGATGGAGAATTTCCATGCTGTAATCCTTTAATAATAATGCCATCTCTTTCTCCTGCAGTTACACTGTTCGCTGTATTTGCACCTATAGAAATACATTCTTCAACATTATCAACAGGAATAATTTTAGTTGCTCCATTAAACAATGCAGTTGCAATAGTACTTGTTGCTCTAAACACATCAATTATTACAACAATACTATCAGCTACATCATATATATCTAACAACTTTGGAGATAGAACTGTATGTAAACTTGGTTTTTTTATCATATTTTTTTTGATTAGTATATTATTTAATAAAATAATTTATTAAACAATGGCATGTTTCGATTCAATTTTTTCACCATAAAAACTCGATGAATGTTTATCAAAATCAACTGTAGAATCAGTTGTATAAAATTCTCTTTTAAAAGATTTATTACAAAGATTTTCTATTTCAGAATGTCGCTTTAAATAATCTATTAAACTATCTGCAACAATTTCTCCTTGCGAAATAATTTTAGTTCCTATTGGTGTAAATTCTTTAATTTTTTCAATTAATAAAGGGTAGTGAGTACAGGCTAATAAAATAACATCAATATTATTATTTTGTTTTTCTAAAGCATTAATATACTCTTTAACAAAAAAATTTGCTCCGTTATTTAAGTGTTCGTTATTTTCAATTAAGGGTACCCACATTGGGCAAGCTTGTTGATGAACATTAATATTAGGGAAGAATTTATTTATTTCTATAGGATAGGAATTAGATTCAACAGTTCCTGTAGTTGCTAAAATTCCTATATGATTTGTTGTAGAATAAGTACCAATTATTTCGGTTGTTGGTCTGATAACACCCAATACTCTTTTTGAATTATTTTTTAGTAAATTTTGTTGTTGAATATTTCGCAAAGCTTTTGCTGATGCTGTGTTACAAGCCAAAATAACCAAATGGCAACCCTGATTAAAAAACCAATCTACACATTCTTTTGTGTATTGATGAACTGTTTCAAAACTTCTGTTGCCATAAGGTGCACGAGCATTATCGCCCAAATACAAATAATCGTATTGAGGTAATTTTTTTACAATTTCTTTTAAAACTGTTAAACCACCATATCCACTATCAAATACACCTATTGACCCTGAATTTTGCATAAGAATTTTTTAAAATGCTTTCCAACCCTGTGCTTCAATGTTGTGAGTGCTTCCTCCTTTTGTAATTATTTTACACCCTTCTTCTAATTCTGCCATATAACCCACTACACTAATATTTTCACTGCTTGTAATTTTATCGTAGTCTTCTTGCTTAATGGTAAAAAGTAATTCATAATCTTCGCCTCCACTTAAAGCACAAACTGTTGCATCTAATCCAAATTTAAACGCAGCATTTTTTGCATCTTGATGGATTGGAATTTTTTCTTCGTAAATTCTACATCCCAAATTACTTTGTTTACTAATATGTAAAATTTCGCTACTTAATCCATCGCTAATATCCATCATACTTGTAGGTATAATATTATTATTATTTAAAAATTCAACAATATCTTTTCTTGCTTCAGGTTTTAATAATCTTCCAACAATATAATCTTCTCCTTCAAGATCAGGCTGAATTTGAGGGCTATCTATATAAATTCTTTTTTCTCTTTCCATTAAGGTTAATCCTAAAAATGCTCCACCTAAATATCCACTCACACAAATTAAATCTCCTTTTTGTGCAGTGCTTCTTTTTACAAATTTATCTGGCGTAACTTCTCCTATTGCTGTTACAGAAATAATAAATCCTTTTTGAGAAGATGAGGTATCGCCACCAACTAAATCAACTCCATACTTTTCACAAGCTGCAAAAACTCCTTCATAAAATTCGTTTAATGCTTCTAAACTTATTTTATTGCTTAACCCAATACTCATTGTAATTTGAGTAGGAGTTGCATTCATTGCATAAATATCACTTAAGTTTACTACTACACTTTTATACCCTAAATGTTTTAATGGAGTATAAATTAAATCGAAATGAATTCCATCAATTAATAAGTCGGTAGAAATTACAGTTTGTTTTCCAAAATGATCAATTACTGCCGCATCATCACCAACACTTAAAACTGTAGATACATTTTTTATTTCGAAATTTTTTGTAAGATGATTGATTAACCCAAATTCTCCGAGAGATTCTATTTCTGTTCTTTGCATTTTATTTTATTTACGATATACGATTTGGGATTTACGATTTAGTTTTTTGTTTGATTTTGATTTCTTCTTAATGTATTTAGACTGGCTACAATTATTGAAAGCAATTCATTTGCTTCTTTGTGCAAAGTTCCAATTTCTTTATTTAATGTGGGATTTAGTTCTTCAATCATTTCTAAAAAAAAAATAGATTCATCCAATTCTTCTTCTACTATTTTAAACTTGTTTATAAAATCAGCATTCGATTTGGCTCTTAATGCTGCTCGATAATTTGCTGCAGATGAAGATGCTGATCGATTACACTGGTCTGCATAATTTTTATTTACAATGTTATATGGCAATTTTAATACAAGACGAGCAACAGATAAAGCATAATGCTTTGTTCTATTTTTAAGTTCCTCTTTTGTCATAACTAAATATTGCTTTACAAATAAATCGTAAATCTTAACTCATAATTCATAAATAAATTAAATCTCTCCTCCATTAACAATTCTCACTAATTCATCATGTATTAAACCATTGGTAGCAATTAATCCTGGTTGATAAGGATTATAAGTTTCACCTTTTAAATTGGTTACTTTTCCTCCAGCTTCTTCAACAATAATAAAACCAGCAGCACTATCCCAAGCACTTAATTGATGCTCGTAAAAACCATCAAATCTGCCAGCAGCAACCCAACATAAATCAATAGCAGCACTGCCTAATCTACGAACTGGAATTCCTTTGCGAATAAATTTTTCAAAAATTTGCAAGGGCCCATTTGGTTCATCTAAATATGTATAAGGAAAACCAGTTACTAAACAACTTTTACTAATATCGGATTTATTAGAAACTGAAATTTTTTTATCATTTAACGAAGCTCCAAAACCACGTTGGGCAAAATAAAATTCATTCATAAAAGGATTATAAACTGCACCCATTTCAATTTTACCTTTATACTCTAAGCCAATACTTACACAACAAATTGGAATTCCATTTGAATAATTAACTGTGCCATCTATAGGGTCAATAATCCACTTATATTCACTTTCAGTGCTTATGGCTCCAGCTTCTTCACTTAAAATAAAGTGATCAGGAAATTCATTTTTAATAATATCAATAATTGCTTTTTCACTTTTTAAATCAACTTCTGTAACTAAATTATTTATTCCTTCTTTATTAGAAACAATAAATGATTTATCGAAATATTCTTGAATTATTTTTGCTCCGGCTTCGGTAGCTTTTAATAATATATTTTTTAACATCGTGCAAATATAAAAGCTCAAAAACTAAGCATAAATTCTTTTACCTTATTTTGCCACACAATTTTAAGTTTTAAACCCAGATGCAGCTTTCAATTATTATAGTTAATTACAATGTAAAGTATTTTTTAGAACAATGTTTATACAGCGTTTTAAAAGCTACAGTTGGTATTGATGCTGAAATTATTGTAGTTGATAATGATAGTAAAGATGGCAGTGTTGACTATTTGCAACCACTTTTTCCAAGAATAAAATTTATTGCCAATAAAACAAACTTTGGGTTTGGAAAAGCCAATAATAAAGCCATTGAAATATGTAAAGGAGAATTTATTTTATTTTTAAATCCAGATACAATTGTACCTGAAGATTGTTTTAGTAATTGTATTAATTTTTTTAAATCTCATTCCAATTGTGGGGCAGTAGGTGTACAAATGATTGATGGAAGTGGGAATTTTTTAGCTGAAAGTAAAAGATCATTTCCATCACTGTCTTCAGCATTTTATAAATTAGTTGGCTTATCCATTTTATTTCCTACTTCTAAAATTTTTAATAAATATGCTTTAGGAAATTTATTAAAAAACCAAAATTTTGAAATTGATGTTTTGGCAGGAGCTTTTATTATGATTAGAAAAGTAGTTTTAGAGAAAGTAAAAGGATTTGATGAAGATTTTTTTATGTATGGAGAAGATATTGATTTAAGTTTTAGAGTTCAAGAAACTGGATATAAAAATTACTATTTAGGCAAACAACAAATAATACATTTTAAAGGAGAAAGTACAAAAAGAGGCAGCCTAAATTATGTAAGAATGTTTTATAAGGCTATGAGTACTTTTGTAAATAAGCATTACTCTGGCAGTAAAGCAAAAGTTTTTTCACTTACCATAAATATTGCCATTTGGTGTAGAGCTTTTATTAGCATTTTTCAATCAATTATTAATAAATCTGGTTTACTTATTTTTGATGCAATTATTGTTTATACAAGTTTATTTTTTACAAAAGAATTTTGGGTAAATGTATTAAGAGATGGGAAGCCTTTTGATGGAGAATTTACACAATACTCAATTCCGGTTTTTACTTTTGTATTTATTATTGGTGCATTATTAAGTGGCATTTACGATAATCTTTATAAGCCCTTAAAGGCTTTGATAGCCTCGGGTACATCTGTAATTGTTTTACTTGCTTTTTATTCATTATTGCCAGAAACTTATAGATTCTCGAGAGGTGTTATTTTGGTTGGAGGAATTTTATCAGGTTTGATGGTAACTTTAATTAGATGGTTATTAATTTATTTTAATTGGATTAAAAATGATGAAATAAATAACTTAAAACAGACTATTGTTATTGGTTCAAATGCAGAATACATTCAGGTGTTTAATTTAATGCAAAAAGCAGGAATAGATGAAAGAATAATTGGGAGAGTAGGATTGAAATTAGAAGAAGAAAATGCTGTTGGTAGCATTCATCAATTAAAACAATTAATTAATGAAATTGGAATAAATGAAATAATTTTTTGTGAGGGAAATTTAAGTTTTAAAGAAATTATTGAACTTATAAATTACAATAAAAATATAAATCTAAGTTTTCGATTTCATGCTAAAAAAAGCAACTGTATAATTGGAAGCGACTCGAAAACTACAACAGGAGAAACTTTAACAGCAGAAGGATATTTGTCTTTATCTAATCCATATCAACTTAGAATGAAAAGGATGTTAGATTTATGGATTGCTTTGTTTTTAATAATCACATTTCCAATTCAATTTCTTTTAATTGAAAATGCCACCAAGGCATTTAAAAATGCATGGCTTATAATAACTGGCAAAAGAACTTGGGTGGGTTATTCGTCGTTTCAAAATACATTGCCTTTAATTGCATATGGTATTTTAACCCCAAATGGATTCTCTAATAATAATACTTTTCACATTAGCAGTTCTGTATTAAAGAAGACTGATTTGTTATATGCAAGAGAATATGATTGGATGCAAGATTTAAAAATAATTTTTGGTAATTATAAAAAATTAGGAAGCTAAAGTTTAAGCTTTAGAAACAACCGATTTTAAATAATTTCCATACCCGCTTTTTGCATATTTTTCTGCCAATACTAGTAATGCTTCTTTTTGTATGTATCCCATTCTATAGGCAACTTCTTCTATACAACCTATTTTTCTATTTTGTCTTTTTTCTATTACTCTAACAAATTCACAGGCATCGCTTAAACTCTCAAAAGTTCCAGTATCTAACCAAGCTGTACCACGATTCATAACACCAACATTTAATTTTCCTTGTTCTAAATAAACTCTATTTACATCAGTAATTTCATATTCGCCTCTAGCTGATGGTTGAATATTTTTTGCAATTTCAATTACAGAATTATCATAAAAATATAATCCTGGTACTGCGTAATTCGACTTTGGGTTAATTGGTTTCTCCTCAATAGAATTTGCAATATTTTTTTCATCAAATGAAACAACTCCATAACGTTCTGGGTCTGTTACTTCATAAGCAAAAATTGCTGCTCCATTAATATTATTAAACGAATAAACTAATTGCCCAAAGCCTGCACCATAAAAAATATTATCTCCAAGTATTAATGCAACCTTATCATTGCCAACAAATTTTTCACCAATTACAAATGCTTGTGCTAAGCCATTGGGAACTTCTTGTTTAGCATAAGAGAAACTACATCCCAATTCTTTCCCATCTCCTAATAATTTTTTAAATTGATCTGAATCTTCTGGTGTAGTTATAATTAATATTTCATTAATTCCTGCTAACATTAAAACAGATAGTGGATAATAAATCATTGGCTTATCGTAAATAGGCATGAGCTGTTTACTAATTCCTTTTGTAATTGGATACAAACGAGTACCACTACCACCTGCAAGAATAATCCCTTTCATATTTTAATATTTTTACCACAATTAAATTAAGATAAATTTTATTTGCCACAAAGACGCTAAGTTACTAAGGATTTTTTGTGTTTGTGCCTTGGTGGTTTATCTATTTGATATTATCTTTTACTAAAACCAATTCTTCAACATTTTTTTTAAAATGACTAAAAGTCACTTAGTCAATTACTTTGTGTCTTTGTGCCTTAGTGGCTTAGTGGCTATGATTAAAAATTAAATGTATTTTTTACTTCATTAAAACTTGGTAATAATTTATCTTTCTCTGATAAAATAATTTCATTACTATTTAACTGCCAATCGATATTAATTTCTTCATCATTATAAATAAATCCACTTTCAGATTCTTTATTATAATAGTTATCGCATTTATAAAAAAAAGTAGCAGTATCGCTTAACACTACAAAACCATGTGCAAAGCCATTTGGAACAAAAAATTGCTTTCCATTTTCAGCTGATAATTTTATTGAGAAATATTGTTTAAATGTTGGTGAATCTTTTCTTAAATCTACAACAATATCTAAAACAGATCCTTCTAAAACACGAACTAATTTTGCCTGAGAATGGACACCTAATTGATAGTGCATACCTCTTAAAACTCCCTTGGTAGATTTTGATTGATTATCTTGAACAAAAGAAATATTTAAACTAGTTAAAGCTTGAAACTTTTGCTGATTAAAGCTTTCAAAAAAATATCCCCTATCATCTTTAAAAATAGTATCGTAAATTATATAACAATCTTTCAATGGTGTTTCTTCTATTTTCATTGTTTAATTTATGTTTTGCCACAAAGGCACGAAGACGTAAAGATTTTATTATTATTCAATAACAAATAATTATTTTCTATCATACATATTTTCATAATACTTAGCATAAGCACCACTTGTTACATGCTCTAACCATTCTGTATTATGCAAATACCAATCAATGGTTATAGATAACCCTTGTTCAAAAGTAACAGTTGGTAACCAACCTAATTCAGCATTAATTTTTGTGGCATCTATTGCGTATCTCCTATCATGTCCTGGTCTATCTTTTATGTATGTAATTAGTTGTTCACTTTCGCCTTTTTCTCTTCCTAATTTTTCATCCATTTGTTTACATAATAATTTAATAAGGTCGATATTTTTCCATTCATTAAACCCTCCAATATTATAGGTATCGTTTATTTTTCCATTATGAAAAACTAAATCTATTGCTAAAGCATGGTCTTTTACAAACAACCAATCTCTTGTATATAATCCATCTCCATAAACAGGTAATGATTTTTTTTGAATAATATTATTTATAAATAATGGAACTAATTTTTCGGGAAAATGATGAGGCCCATAATTATTACTGCAATTTGAAATTACTGTTTGCAAATGATAAGTTTCGGCATAAGCCCGAACAAAATGATCTGATGCTGCTTTGCTTGCACTATAAGGAGAATTGGGACTGTAAGGAGTAGTTTCTGTAAATAAACCTTCATCTCCTAA
>JANOVK010000272.1:0-7459 GCA_031417315.1 Chitinophagaceae bacterium
GCGATATTTTAGACAAGGGATTTTTGCCAATAAGTGAGCCAACTAAATATGCCATTGTATCGTTTATCCAAATTGAAGTAATTAATGTAATTGTTATATACTGACCAAAAAATTCTGAACCAAAAAAAGTTGTGTTTCTCATATTTATCATTAACCCCCAAGCTAAAGAAATATAAGCCAAGCCAAGCACAGAAAATCCCAACACTTTTACATTATTTTTTTTGCTTAAAACAATTTCTTTCATAGGTAAAATAACTGCAATTAACACAACAATCCATTTTCCAATTTCGTTTATTGGCAATTGAAAAAAAGTTAAATTCTCATCCACATTCCAAAGCATAAATCCATAGCCACAAAGCATTATAGCGTATTTGTGAAAAAAAGAAATGTTGAAATAAGCATTATCAATTCTACCTAATAATTTCTGATATTCGAACCAGCAACCAAAATGAATAATTGTAAATAATAATAAAAAACTCCAATAATTAATTAGTAATCCACTTAACATAACCCCTACAAAAATTATTGCAGTTAAGGTTCGTGTTTTTAAGGTTTCAATGTTTAATGCCATTATTTTTTTTGTTTGGAGTTTGGTGGTTGTTGTTTGGTGTTTTGAGTTTGGTGTTATTGTTAGATTGTTGAATTGTTTAAGGCTTCAATTTTCACATTTTCAAATCTTCAAATTTGCTAATTACTTATTTTTTTTTCAACTTTTTTTCGCCTGTTTCAATTAATTTAATAAAATCTTTTTCAACATTTGATAACTCATTTTTTGTTTGTTCTTTATATTTTTCATAAGCTTCTTTTGCTTTATCAATTGCTTATTGGTGTGTTATTTTACCAGAATGAGAAAGAATATTTTGACCTGTCATATTCAAAAAATTATCTAACCTTTCAATCCAATCTTTCATATACATTGGTTGTTGATTTAGGGCTTGCAATTCTGCTAACTCTAAATAAGCAGTAACCATCCTATTTAATAGATTAAGTTCTTTTTCGTTTAAATAATTCTTTGCAATTTCAGCTTCTTGCTGTGTTGGTTTTGTACCTTGAAAATTGGTTAAACCAAGATTAGGTTTGTTAGCATCTATTCTGTAATAAATAACTTCAGCAGCGGTTTTTCCGTGAGCAGCCCAGTGCATTTTATTTTGGATTGTTTTAAAAAATGTTGTAGAGCCTTCTGTTGTTGGGTTGTAATCAATGCTTGTAGCATAAATATCTAAAACCTTTCGCCAAAATACTTTTTCGGATGAGCGAATATCTCTAATTCTTGCAAGTAATTCATCAAAATAGTTGCCTCCACCAGCTTGTTTTAAAAGGTCGTCATTCATTGTAAAACCTTTCACAATGTATTCTCTTAAACGCTGTGTAGCCCATATTCTAAATTGTGTACCTCGAGGAGATTTTACTCTATAACCCACAGAAATTATTACATCTAAGTTGTAAAAAGCTGTTTCATAATTTTTGCCATCATTTGCAGTTAGTCGGAAATTCCGACTAACTGAATTTGCATCAAGTTCATTCTCTTTAAAAATGTTTTTAATGTGTTCAGTAATTGTTACCCTGCTTTTTTGAAACAACTCTGCCATTTGTGTTTGAGTTAGCCACACAGTTTCATCTTGAAGGCGAGTTTGTATTTTGATAACGCCATCTTCAGTTTGATAAATTAATATGGTTGAATTATTTTCTATCATTTTCACATTTTCAAATCTTCAAATTTGCTAATTAATTTCTCACAAACCTTTTTATATCTTATCATAAAATACATAACTATTATTAAGGCAACAACTCCCATCCAAATGGGATAACTTTCGTTCATTATTTCTTTTGCCGATTGCCCCTTTGATGTTGCATAATACATTGCAGTAATTGCAATGCCATTATTTATAAAATGTGCTAATATGCTTAACCAAATATTTTTGCTATAATAAAATATATAACCCAAAATTAACCCCAAAGCCATTCTTGGTAAAAATCCATAGTAACTAAAATGTATAATACTAAATAAAAAACTTGTTACTAAAATTGCAACATGTGGATTTTTTAACCAATTAATTAATAAGTTTTGTAATGCACCTCTAAAAAATAATTCTTCAAAAATGGCAGGTAATATTGCTATCATAATTAAAGAAATAATATAGTCAGAAAAGTTTTTCATATAACCTATTATCATCACTTGTTCTGCATAATCATCCTCCATTTTCATAAAAATTAATTCCCAATTTTTTGGTATTGGAATTATTTTATTTAGCTCTCCTAAACCCCCACTTAAAAACATTGCAGCAATTGCAATTGCTGCTACTAAAAATATTTGTGAATAATGTATTGGTGATTTTAAACCTAAATAAGTAAAAGATTTTTTCGATACAATTTTGGCAAATATTAATGCAGGAATAAATAACATTACTAAGGTGCCAAACATTTGCATTAACCTAACGGTATTAATGTTTTCAGGCTTTGCCATAACAGTTAAAAGTGTTTTGCTATTACTATTTAATAAGTCTTGTAAACTCATCATAGATAAAGCAAATCCCATTTGCACAATTGCTGCTAATATTAGTCCACCACCAATTAATCCTAATAAAATTCCAAATTGAGTTAAATAACTTAATCTTTTATTTGTTTCTTCCATAAACAAAGTATTAGATTGTATTTTTGCATCCATTAATTATAATTTAAAGATGGTAAAAATAGGGAACATAACATTACCTACATTTCCTTTGTTATTAGCTCCAATGGAAGATGTTAGTGACCCACCTTTTAGGGCTGTTTGCAAAGACAATGGTGCTGATTTAATGTACACTGAATTTATAAGTAGCGAAGGTTTAATTCGTGATGCAATTAAGAGTAGAAAAAAACTAGATATTTATGATTATGAAAAACCAATTGGTATTCAAATTTTTGGAGGAGATGAAGAAGCAATGGCAATGAGTGCAAGAATTGTAGAAACAGTTCAACCCGATTTATTAGATATTAATTTTGGATGTCCTGTAAAAAAAGTTGTTGCAAAAGGAGCAGGAGCAGGGGTTTTAAAAGATATTGATTTAATGATTAGATTAACCGAAGCTTGTGTTAGAAGCACAACTTTACCTGTTACAGTTAAAACAAGATTGGGCTGGGATGAGAGTAGTAAAAATATTGAAGAGGTTGCTGAAAGATTACAAGATGTTGGGATTAAAGCTTTAGCAATACACGGTAGAACTAGAAGTCAAATGTACAAAGGAGAAGCAGATTGGACTTTGATTTCTAAAGTAAAAAATAATCCTCGAATTCATATTCCAATTTTTGGAAATGGTGATATTAATAGTCCACAAAAAGCTGCTGAATATAAAAAGAGATTTGATGTAGATGGTATAATGATTGGTAGGGCAGCAATAGGTTATCCTTGGATTTTTAGAGAGATAAAACATTATTTAAAAACTGGCGAAGAGTTAGCACCACCAACAATTAAAGAACGTGTTGAAGTTTGTAAAAAACATTTAGAAAGGAGTTTAGATTGGAAAGGAAAAACAATTGGCATAAACGAAATGAGAACTCATTATACTAATTATTTAAAAGGATTACCGAATATAAAAGAGTATCGAATGAAGTTAGTTACAACCTCAGATATTGATGAAATTATATCGATATTAAATGAAGTTGAAAAAGTTTATGGTGGGTATGAAATTGAAAGAACTTATCAAGAAAATATTAATTACCACGAAGGTTGTTCGATATAAATCTCATTAAAAAAGCCATCAAATTTGATGGCTTTTTTAATGAAGTATTTTTGCATTAATCTTTGCTTCCAAATCTGCTTAACAATCTTAAAATTTCTATATATAGCCAAACTATGGTTACTAATAATCCAAATGAACAAAACCATTCCATGTGTTTAGGGGCACCCATTTCTGCACCCATTTCAATTCTTTCAAAATCTAAAATTAAATTTAATGCTGCTATTGCAACAATAAATAAACTAATACCAATTCCAAGTAAAGAGCTATCTCCAAAATTCATAAAAGGCATAGTAACACCAAATAATCCTAAAACAATATGTATTAAATAAAATACACCAATTCCTAAAGTAGCACTAAAAATTATACTCTTAAATTTTTGAGTTGGTTTTATAATTCTGAAGTTATATAATAAAAACATTGCAAAAGCAACACCCATAGTTAAACCAACAGCAGTTATTACTAAGCCAGGAAACTTTTCGATAAACGCCTCGTTTAAAACTACTGAAATTGCACCAATAAAAAAACCTTGAAGTATTGCATAAAGAGGAGCCAAATACGTTGCCCACGTGGGTTTAAACGACATAGCAAGTGCAACAACTAATCCTCCAATTATTCCAACCCACATTAAAGTACTCATTAAAGAAGGATTGTTTTGAGTATATAATTGCCATGTATATGCAGCAGCACCAATTAACATTATTAATAAGAAACCAAATTTATTCATGGTTCCTCTAACCGTCATTGTGCCATTCATTTCACCAATTTCTGTTCTACTGCGATCGAACATTTTTTTTGAAAGTGTAGGGTTGCTTGATTCAAATAGTGCCATAAAATTTTAATTTAATTTATCAAATGTATAAGAAAAAAATAAAAAAGAAATGTAAAATCTGTTTTTGTATTTTTTATTTATCAATAGAGAAAAGACTATCAACAAATTCTTTTTTATCAAAAATTAATAAGTCATCAATTTTCTCTCCAATGCCAATAAATTTTACTGGAATTTTAAATTGATTTGCAATGGCTAAAACTACACCACCTTTTGCAGTGCCATCTAATTTAGTTATTGTAATTGATGAAACATCTGTAACTGCTGTAAATTGTTTAGCTTGCTCAACTGCATTTTGCCCTGTACTTCCATCTAACACTAACATTACTTCGTGTGGTGCATTTGGAATTATTTTATTTAGTACTCTTTTAATTTTTGATAATTCATCCATTAAATGAATTTTATTATGTAATCTACCAGCAGTATCAATAATAACTATATCTGATCCTTTTGCAATGGCACTTTGTACAGTATCAAATGCAACTGCACTTGGGTCGCTACCCATTTTTTGCTTTACAATTGGTACACCAACTCTTTCGCTCCAAATAGTTAATTGATCTACAGCTGCTGCTCTAAAAGTATCTGCTGCACCTAATAAAACTTGATGCCCAGCTTTTTTATAGTTGTAAGCTAGTTTACCAATTGTTGTTGTTTTTCCAACTCCATTTACACCAACAACTAAAATAATATATGGTTTTTTATTTTCGGGAATTTCAAAATTTTTGTATGATGAATCATCAGCATCAATTAATACATTTTGAATTTCATCTTTCAATAAATTATTAAGTTCAGTTGTGCCCAGATATTTATTTTCTTTTACCCTTTGTTCAATTCTTTCAATAATTTGTAAAGTAGTATCAATGCCAACATCAGCACTTACCAATGCTTCTTCTAAACTATCTAATACTTCTTCATCAACAGAAGATTTTCCTGCAATGGCTTTTGTAAGTTTAGAAAGAAATCCTTCTTTTGTTTTTTGCAAACCAGAATCTAAACTTTCTTTTTCTTTTTTGCCAAATAATTTATCGAAAAAGCCCATGAATATTAATGTTTAGATGATTGATAAAAATAATGAATAATAATAATAAACTAAAAAAGCTCTTCCGAAAAATCAGAAAAGCTTTTAAATAAATTTTTAATCAAAAATTATTTTGCTGCTAAAAAATCTTTGATTTTATCTTTATGTATAATTGCTTCTTTAAAAGTATATGCACCAGTTTTAGGACTACGAACTGACTTAATAACTTTAGTCCAGTTTTTTGCTTCTGCTGCTGCTTTTTGATCTTTCGTTTTTATCGCGGTTTTTGCTGCTTTTGCCATAATATTTTAATTTGAAAATTTTGAAAATATGAAAATGTGAAAATTAAAAGATACAGTTATATATTTTCATATTTGCTCATTTTCACATTTGGTCATTTATTTAATTTCTTTATGAACTGTAACTTTTTTTAAGATTGGATTTAATTTTTTTAACTCTAATCTTTCAGGTGTGTTCTTTTTATTTTTTACAGTAATATATCTGCTAGTACCAGGTTTGCCACTGGTTTTATGTTCTGTACACTCTAAAATTACTTGTACTCTATTTCCTTTTTTTGCCATTGTATTTTTTTTTTAATTTGTATAATTAAATTAAACTTTTAAATTTTTGATCCAGCTGCTCTCATTTTAGTAATAACAGCATTTAAACCATTTTTATTAATTGTACGAATAGCTTCAGCCGAAAGTTTTATTGTAACCCAACGATCTTCTTCGGCAAAAAAGAAACGCTTTGTTTGTAAATTAGGTAAAAATCTACGTTTTGTTTTTATGTTAGAATGTGATACACTATTTCCAACAATTGGCTTCTTACCTGTAACCTGACATACTCTTGCCATAACTCAAAATTTTAGTCCGTTTTTTCGGACGGCAAAAGTAAGGGAGTTGATTTAATTGGCAATATATTATTTCAGTTTTTGATAAAAAGTGAATAATTTTTTTTAAAATACTTTCAAATATCTCATCAAAATTAAATTTCATTTATTTTTTGGCTAACACAAAATGTTAATAATTAACATTTTATAACAAAGAACAATACTAAACATATTTATACGTTTATAATGTGTTATTTATAGCAAGGCTGTGTGATATAGTGTATTAGAGTAAATAACAACCCGGTTCATCAAGCAGTTTAATCAGAATTTTTTATATAAATACCCTAAACATGTACCCAAAAATTCACCTCGAAAAAATCAGATCATTTTCATTAAATTTTATTTTGATTTGCTCTGTATTGTTTGGAAACCTAACCAGTTTGCAATCTCAAACAATTGTAAATAACTGTTCTTCTACTTCTACAGCAACAATGTCTGTTTCAAGTGGTAGTAGTTCAACAACACACTCTGCAACATTTGTTGGTGTGGCTTACAATTACCCTACCACGGGAAAGTCAACTTGGTTTTATACCGTGTATTCAAATGGTAATCCGGCAATTTCTCATTTCGATTTTTCCATTCCTCCTTGTGCAGATATTTCTGGAACTTTTTCTGGAAGTACTATTTTAACAGGTGCTGGAACCTGGAGTGGTTCTTATGTATTAAGTCAAGGTTCTGGTAGCCCATCAATAGTTGACCCTGCAAAACAATCCGGGTTATATGGAATTAAATTTAGCCAAGGGTTTTCAACTAATCAATCTCGAAATTATTTTTTTACATTAGATAATAATTATGATTATAGTCCAAATACAACAATTGCTGCCAAAGCATCAACTTCAGTTGGATATGGATCTATATGTGGACCTAATTTAAATTGTAACTTATATTGTAATCCACCCACTATTACAACAAGTGGATCAACATCTATATGTACCGGAGGTAGTGTAGTTTTAACTTCATCTTCAGCAACTACCTATCAATGGTATAAAAATGGAGTATTAATT
>JANOVK010000273.1:0-2777 GCA_031417315.1 Chitinophagaceae bacterium
AACGAGCTAAACAAGAAGCGAAAAAATACTTAAAAGAATTAAAGAAGTAGAAGATATACAGCGTGCAACACGAACTGTGTAAAAAACCAAATAAATCAGGCAATATTTCTTCACAGCAACGTCCCTTGGCAATACACAAGACTATACAAGGAGACGTTGGTGTGAAGGATTGTAAAATCAGTTTCCTATAATCCACCAACTGAATACTTAATGCTTGACCAAAAAAGAACATTAGGACTAGTTAAACGAATTAAAAAACAAATTCTTTCCCCACAACGTCTCCTTTCAAGCTGTGTGAGTTAGCTAAGGGACGTTGTGAAAATGTTTATTCGTAGCAACTTCACAGTACTTTACAAAGAATGTGAAATGAGAAGTTGGAGTGAAGGAATTGAATAACCAAAAACATGGTTATATATTTGAGTTAAACAAAATTTGGACGTTGGGCGAAAAATTAAACATGCATATCGGCTTGAATAAGTGTCATTGAAATGCGAATGATAATTATTACTTTTACGTTATGCCGACAGTTTTATTTATTTTAGGATGGAGATTTTACTTTTATGCGAATGAAAACAAAGAGCCAATCCATATACATGCATCGAAAGGTGATATGGAATGTAAATATTGGATATTAGTTGATGAAATTGATATAAAAGAAGAATTTAGTTATAATATGTCGCCAAAAGACACAAGAGAAGTAAGAAAAATAATATTTCAGCACTTCGATTTAATAATAGATTCATGGAATAACTTTTTTAAAAAGAAAATATGATAACTACACATAAAATAGAGACTATTAATTTCAATGAAGATTTTATTATTCTAAATATTGATGGAAATGAACTTACAATTCCACTAGATAAATTATCTATTAAACTCAAATCTGCAACTGCAATTGAGCGGAACATGTATAAAATTTCACCTTCAGGTTATGGAATACATTGGCCTTTAATTGACGAAGATCTTTCTATCGATGGCATACTTAGAGATTTTGCAATATAATTTTTCGCCTAACAAAAGTATTTGCAAAAGCAGGGCTGGACAATAAAACTTATTCGTAGCAACTTCACAGTACTATACACAAGAATATAAAATGAAACGTTGGAGTGAAGGAATGTTTACGATAATTTATTATTCTTATTACTTATTATAGTTATTAAACTGTTTTCATTGAAAAAAATTGAGAATTAAATACATGATTTGTATATTTATTTTTGAATATAGAATATACACGAACTAATAAAATCTTAAATAAACTTTATTATGAAAACATTTTTCACAATTCTAACAGTTCTTATTTTTCCTTTTTTATTAAGTTCTCAAGTTGATAAATCGAAATGCAAAAAAAGAATTAAAATAAAAGCAATTCCGTTTGGTCAAACCAAATGGTTGGAAAGAACTATGGAAGTTTATGTAAATTATAAAGAAATTTCAAAAGAAAAAATTAAAGAGCAAAATAAAGCTGACTCAGCTCGATATGCAGGATGGGATTTTTATAAAATAGATAACCCTACCAACAAGATGGATTGTGCAGGATATACTTACAATCAAATGTTTTTATTAACTGGTCAATATTGGATTACAGCTGGGGTATTTTATCAAAATATTATTTTACCTTTTGCTAAACAAATAAGTGATAGAAGGACTTGGGGAGATGCAAAACCAAACGATATTGTTGTTTTTAGAAATGGTGGAGAAGCCAAACATATTGCCTACATTGAATCTGTAGAAAAAACACTAGGTGTGGTAACTTCTATAACAATTATTACAAAGGATAATAAAGAAGGAGTTTTTAAACATAAACTAGGGCTTTTTTTAAATGGTGTTCGAGAAGATAATCCTTTAGTGCAATCATTGGGTTATCCTTATGTTTATAGAGTAAATTATGGCAATTTTGATATTAATGAAAGCTTTTATAAAGATTGTGAAGTGCCGCCATTGGAAAGTGCAAACTACGTTTTAAAGGAGGTTATTGTAAACGATAATTTTGGTTATAAAGATAAAATAATTACACCAAAAGAACTTTCCATAACTAGAGAAATTGATAATAATAAGTATACCATAAAATTTAATATAAGTGAACCGCCAAAAGAAATTTCATCAGAAGAAACTTTTGCAATAAATGCTTCATTAGAATCATCTGAAGAAAAACCTGTTAATTATAAAGGTTTAGTAGTTACTTGGTATTGTGGCGAGTCATATAGTTATAAAAATAGTGCTGATAAATTTTTAAACGTTGGTAAGTATGGAGACAAAGTAACAAAAAGCATCACAGATAATATTACAGTAACAGTACCTAACTGTACAGATAAACAAATAATTTGCACTTTCATGTATACTTATGGTTTTTCAGATGAAAGTTCAGCAATTGAATGGGTAAGATATGTTTATGAAAAGAAAAATTAGTGATATCTACTATATAATAAACTGCAACTTCCTTGGCTATACACAATGCTATGTAATTAGACGTTGCTGTGAAGGAAGGGGTTAATACAATAACACAATGAGAAACTTTTACTTACTTTTTTTTCTAGTACTTTTTTCTTGTGCGAATAATATTAAGAACAAAGACTTAAAGAAAAATATTCACTCGGACAAAGTTGAATCAAAAGTTGAAATAATTAATGATTCGTCAATATTTGGCAAAGATTTTTTCTGTGAATTCACAAACAAAACATTTCATTGGAAAAATTATTATGAGTATGTTTCAAATGGTTCAGGAAATGGAATTTCATTTATTATTGAAACTAGTAAACAAAAAATGAGAGAAAATATTT
>JANOVK010000274.1:0-3892 GCA_031417315.1 Chitinophagaceae bacterium
ATCAAAATCAACAATCGTATTTTGGAACAGTAAAATACAATGCAATACAAACCAATTTTTATAGTAATTTACAATACGAGTTAAATTATTCTAAAAACAATAATTTAAAAACTGGCATAAGTTTCCGGTACTTAAATTTGAATGAAAATATATCATTTACCGATACTAGCTTAGTTAGAACTTATGCAGGAAATTACTTGAGAAAAGAAAAAATTCCAGGGTTTTTTGCAGAAAATTCTATTAGCTTATTTAATAATAAATTAACTTGGATTGTGGGTGTTCGAGGAGACTATCATAACCAATTTGGATTTACAATTACACCAAGAACTTTATTGAAATTTGATTTATCAAAACAAAATGTAATTCGTATTAATATTGGAACAGGCTGGAGAACTGTAAACTTATTTAGTGAAAATATTGGTTTATTTATAAGTTCTAGAAATATTGATTTTGCTGAAGTTTTAATGCCAGAGAAGTCAATAAATTATGGAATTAATATTATGCAAAAATTTTCTACAACAGATATTTCTGGCTATTTAAGTGCCGATTATTATACCACAGATTTTAGTAACCAAATTTTTCCTGATTATGATAGTAACCCCACAAAAGTTACCATTAAAAATTTTACAGGAAAAAGTGTAGGCATTGGGTTTCAGGCTGATCTTTTTTTAAAATTTAAAAATCGTTTTGAGTTTAAAACAGGCTACAATTTTTTAGATGTTTATAGAGTTATAAATGGATCAAAACAATTATTGCCTTTTAATCCTATGCACAAAGTTTTAACCACATTTAGTTATAAACCTATATCAAACAAATTTCATTTTGATGTCAATATGCATTGGTTTGGAGAGCAACGATTACCAGACACAAAATCGAGTCCAACTGCATATCAACGTCCAGATTTTTCAAACCCTTTTACATTAATTAATGCACAGTTTACCTATAATTTTAAAATAATTGAAGTTTATGTTGGTTGCGAAAATATTTTTGATTTAAGACAAGAGCAACCTATTATTAGTTGGCAAAATCCTTTTAGTACATTTTTTGATACTTCATCAATTTGGGGGCCAACTCGTGGACGTGAAGTTTATATAGGCATTAGATTTAAAATTAAAATGGAATAAGAGGCTAACAAATTTGTCAGCCTCTTATTCATAAAAAGTTTACTCTTTTTTTATACCAATTACTTGTAATCCTTTATCTCTAATTAATTGATTCAATTTTGCAAGTTCATCAATCATCACCATTTTTAATTTATTTAATTGTTCGTCTATCTTGCCTCCAATTGCAACATAGGCTTCTTTAACTTGTATTGATGGAGCTCCATTTCCGGTAAATGCTATGTCGTAAATATTACTTAATTTATCATCTAAACGAATGGGGAAATTTAAAACATCTTGTTCGCTTTTGGCTTTTGTTTGATGTAAAGCTTCTTCAACATCAGTTAATTTTTTACCAATATCTGTAATCAAATCTTTCACTTCTATTGGAATTTCTTTTCCAATACGAGAAGAAAAATCTGACATTTGAGAACGTAATTCTTTAATATTATTTAGTGCTTTAATTGTTTCGCTAAATTTATCTCTAACTGAAATTAAAAAAATTAATTGTTCGTCGTATTCTTGTTGATTGACTTTATAATTTGGATCTGCTAGAATTGTAAATTTTATTTCAGATGAGTCTTTACCCATTTTAAATTTTGCAAAATAATCGCCTGGACTTGCTTTTGGAGCTGCAGGATTTCCATTCCAAATAATTAAATCTTTTGGAATTTTTTCTGCAGTTGCATAATTCATATCCCAAACAAATTGATTCATTCCATTAACAACTTCTATTTTATCTTCTGTAGATGATGTACTAAACGTTTTAATTTTTTTATAATTTTTATCCATAATAGTTATGGATGCTTTTATAGAATCGCTTTCATCTTTAACTTTATAATTAAACACAACGCCATTTGGTGGATTTAAACCAACATTATTCATACCTTGTCCACCACCACCAAAACGTCTACTACCAGGCATTCTAACAAAATTCTTTGGTTGAAATATATGCAAATTTTTTAATGCAATTGTTTGTTCAGTTTGTTGGATGATTCCTAAATCATCTAAAATATAAATACTTCTTCCTTGTGTACCAACAATTAAATCATTATCTTTTATTGCTAAATCTGTTATAGGAACAATAGGTAGATTTAATTGAAATGAGTTCCAATTTGCACCATCATCGTAAGAGATATAGATTCCAAATTCAGTACCTGCATATAGCAACCCTTTCCTTATTTTGTCAGCACGTATTGCTCTTGTAAAATGCATATTATTAATTCCATTATCAACACGTTTCCAAGTTTTACCATAATCTTCAGTTTTAAAAATATAAGGAGTATAGTCGTTTAATTTGTATCGAGTGCCAACAAAATAGGCAGCTCCTTTTGTGTGTGGGTCTACTTCTACACAATTCCACATCATCCATTGTGGGCAATTTTTTGGAGTAACATTCTCCCAATTTTTACCTCCATTTTTACTTAAATAAATTAAGCCATCATCACTTCCTGTCCATAACAAGTCTTTTTCTTGCTCACTTTCAATTGCAGTAAAAATGGTGCAATAATATTCTACCCCAGTATTATCTTTTGTAATAGAACCCCCACTTGCTGCTTGTTTAACTTTATCGTTAGTAGTTAAATCTGGGCTAATTTTTTCCCAACTTTTTCCTTCATTTTCTGTAACAAATAAATGATTAGATGCGGCATATAATTTCTTTGAATTATGAGGTGAAAAAAAGATGGGAAAATTCCATTGAAAACGATATTTCTGAACATCTGCACCAGCACCAATTCCATCATCTGGCCAAACATTTATTAATTTTGATTCTTTTGTTTTATGGTCCATTCTAGATAAATATCCCATATAACTTCCACCATAAGTAATATCTGGATTTGATGGATCGGCCACTACATAACCACTTTCTCCACCTGCAGCATTTTCAAAATCATTGTCGGTAATTGCAGAGCCATAACTTTTAGAACGAATTCTAAAAGCACTATTGTCTTGTTGCCCACCTAAAACTCTATATGGAAAAGCATTATCTGTACTAACTCTATATACTTGAACTGTGGGTTGATTTAAATAAGTACTCCAATTTGCACCAGCATCGAAACTTACTTGTGCACCACCATCATCAGCAACAATCATTCTATTTGCATTTTCAGGATCTATCCATAAATCATGATGATCTCCATGTGGCGTTCGAATGCTTTTAAAATTTTTACCTCCATCTTCACTCACCATAAAATTTACATTTGGACAATACACTTTATTTTCATTTTTAGTATCCACAAAAACTTTAGTATAGTACCAAGCACGCTGACGAATATTATTATCATTACTGGTTAAAGTCCAAGTTTCGCCAGCATCTGCACTCATAAACAACCCTCCTTTTTCATTTTCAATTAATGTATAAATTTTATCTGTATTAGTTGGTGCTACTGCAACGCCCACAATTCCCCAAGTTCCTTTTGGTAAACCTTTTTTTGCAGAAATATTTTTCCAAGTTTCTCCTGCATCTGTACTTTTCCATAAACCAGAACCTTCTCCACCACTTTCTAAACTATAAGGAGTTCGAATTACCCTCCAAGTTCCTGCATATAATACATCAGTATTTCCAGGTTCCATTACTAAATCTGAAGCCCCAGTTTGATCGTTTATAAATAAAACTTTTTTCCAATTTTTGCATCCATCAATTGTTTTAAAAACGCCACGTTCTAAATTGGGACCAAACAAATGCCCCATTACTGCTGCCCAAACTATATCAGGGTTTTTTGGATGAATAATTAATCGAATAATATGCCTGCCATCTTTTAATCCTAAATTACGCCAAGTTTTTCCACCAT
>JANOVK010000275.1:0-9653 GCA_031417315.1 Chitinophagaceae bacterium
TTAAATAAATTACTTATCATGGGTTTATTGTTTACCGTAAACAAAACCCTGTATTGTTGCGGACCTGCAAAATTATTACTCTTATCTTTTGCTTTAACATACAACTCGTAACTACCATCGATAAATAAACTTGGATTAAATTCAACTGTTGCAGTATTATTACCATTGCTAACATTAGCTGCAATAAATTGCAAGGTATCGGTGCCATATTTAAATTGTCTTACTACTCCATTAGGATATTTAAGTTGAACTGTTACCAACGAAGTATCGTTTAATGCCAAAAATTTTGCTTCATCTTTTAATGCAATTCTAATATTTGGTTTGCTCGAAACGATATCTCCATTTAAAATATGTATACCATCGAAAGTGATGTCTAAAATTGGATTGATAATATCATTTTTAACAAAGAAATTTTTAAATGCAAAATTGTTGTAAAGACTTTGTTCTTGCGGATTATTGTTTGGATTTACGTTAATATAAAAATTATTTTTTCCAATTAAATCAACTGTTGGAATTGTTGCAGAAATAGTTGCTGTATCGCCAGCTAAAAGTTTTTTTACTTTAGGAACAGCAATGGTTTTTGTAACATTACTATTATCTGTAATTTGAATTTTAACTTGTAAACTATCGGCATACTCTATATCACTTGTGTTTTTAAATGCTATAGAAAATTTTTGAGTTTCGCCTAATTCTAAAGTATCTTTAAAATTAAATTTTATGTTTGGTGCCAAAGCTCCTTCGGGCAGAGGATCTGCCAATAATCTCCAATATTTTAATTGATAGGCAGATAAATTAACAGTATCTTTTACCTCAATTAATAATTTTATAAATGGATAAGTTAATGCATTAATTCCACTGATGTCATTATTAATTTGCAACTCTGTAAAAGTTTGTAAAGTATCAACTGTATTATCAAATTTTACACCTAATAATTTTACACTAACCATATCTGCTAAATCGTTTCTATTGCCTGCCCAATACATATTATACCATTTTTGAGCAGCCCCAAATTTTGGCGATAATATGGTTCCGTTATTTGGATTTGTTTTTACATTAACTCTTAAGGTTACTAAATCTAAATAATCATGAGAAAATTGCCAAACTGGTGTAAATGCATTATTGTTTTTTTGATATACAAAAGCAAATGCCCTCATTTTATTAAACGAATCAACATCATTAAATCCAACATTTTTTAGCTTATGATAAAGGCTATTGCCTAACCCATAAATTAATTCATCTTGTTTCCAATCGTTTGCAAAAGTTGGTGCAGGCCAAAAAGAATCATCAAGAATTATGGAACGAACCACAACATAACTTCCATTTGGAATATTGTTATCCATAAAATCCATTGCCGATTTTCTGCTTAAACTATTAGTGGTATTAAAAGCAAAATCAAATTCTTTACCTGGTGTACAACCTGGTGTATAGTCTAAACTTCCAAAATTTCCAGGCTGACCAACACTATGATTATATAATGCATTTAGTGAAGATGGATTATATACATTGAAAGTAATATTTGAGCCTCGCCAACAAACACCTAATGTATTTGGATTAATAGCATCGTTAATGGCTACAGAATAAGCACCATCTGCACTGCTACCATAAGGCCATACAGCATTTCGAATAGTGAATGATTGATTAATTGTTCTGAAAATAAATTTTCTACTACTTGTATCAGCCACTAAATTGTATAAATTGTTATCTGTATTTTGATAAAAATGAGATTGATTAAACCCAGATTTTGTAGCATTTTTTAAGTGTACAAAACTGCTACTATTCCAACGATAAATATTATTATTAGGTACTGGTGCAACACGCCAATAATAAACTGCACTATCTGTTAATAAAATTGCAGGATCAAATTCTAATAATCCACCAACCGATGAAATAAATTTTGTTATTTTAAAAGATGAATTAAATAAAATTGTTGTATCCATCTCCATTACATACTGTTTTAATGTACTTAATGGATTTGCAGTAGATGCTAATAATTTGATTTGTGTTTTATTAATTATTGCATAATTATGAGGATATACTGGTTTTAATTCATCCTCATAAATCACAAAATTTTTAGTGATGGAATTATTGGTTTCGCTTAATTCATCATACAAATTATCACTATCAATTGTTATTGTGATACTTTGATTTCCTTTGTCTCTTAGTGCATCAATGGGAATAATTAAAACAATTGAATCTCTATATCGAATTGAAACAATTTTTTTATTGTAAATTTCTTCAACAGTTCCATTTGGATATTGCCTATTAACTAAAATCTTAACAGAATCTCCAGTCGATTTTCCAATATTATATAGATATGCTTTTACACTAAAATTATTATCGGCAACAGAAATAAAATTCGGACTTACAGAAACCTGTTCATCTTCAATAACAAAATCGGGTTTTGTATGAGCATAAATTTTAATTGCAGGATCTCCGTGTAAAACAAATTGTTCTCCATGTGTTCTACCAAAAAAATCGTTAAAAGTTGCTGTAGCTTTAAGTTGTGCTAATGCAGCCATCATATTTTCTCCAACAGTTTTGTTGTATCCAATTTTACTTAACGATTTATAAAATCCTCCAGAATAATAATCCAAATAACTGGTTAATCCGAAATGAGAAGTAGCAATAAATCCAATACTGCCTTTATTTTTAGCAAAAACCCATTTTTCAGAAACGTTAGTAATTATTGTGGGTCTTATATTACTAAAGTCATAAATATTTCCAGTAGTACAACCATTAACAAGAAACATTGGATATTTTCCTTGGTTGTTATAATCGTTGGGTTCGTTTAAATTATAAGCCATTCCCGATGCAGAAGAATGTCCAAAATAAGAAACAAGTGAAGAGCCTTTTACAAATGCATTAACCATGTCAGCCTGAGTTACAGGGCTAATTTCGTTTCCAGTAGTTTTATTAAAGTTGGTTACAACTCCACCAAAACTTGTATCTTTTATAGTAGTCTCATAATTTTTTAAATAATAAGTAAATAAATTATTTTCTCCATCATTTTTCCCTCCAGCTACATGCACTAAATTTTTCATCCATGCTTTATTGGCAATGGTTTGATTTGTATTACTTGTTTGCAATTCATACTGACGAACTTTATCTAAATAATCTAAAACTTCTTGTTGAGTAATTGCAGACAATCTTCCAAAAGGAAATAAGGGTGCAGGTTCTGTATTATCAGCAGAAACCATCATTGCATCAGATGCTGGCCAACCAAAAGTTGGAACAAGATTTTGGGCTTCAATATCTGGGTTATTTTCTAAAAATCTATACTCATCATAAGTAACTCCTTTCCCTAATAAAAAAACACTTTTTGGTTTAATAGTGAATATTGAATTTGCCTGTCTCAAAAAATTTCGAATACTTAATGGATGTTTTTTAATGCCAAAGGCAAACTGGTCAACCAATTCATCAATATCATAAATTTTAGCATTATAATTTCCACCTGCAAGGCTGCTTCTATATTGCCTGTATTGCTCAATTGCATTTGAACCAGAAGTTAAATTTTTATGTGCGATAATTAAATAATCTCCTTGATTAGTTGAAGATGCATAATTAATAAATGACTTGCTAATTAAATTAGATACATTTATAATATTGGTTGAAGTTCTATTTACTAAAACAAAATTTCTACTGGTAGCTGATGCAGGCAATGCAAATCTTAAAGTTCCTGCCAAAAGTGTATCTCCTATATAATATTTTAAGTTAGTAATATCGTATAAATAGGGTATTTGACTTAAACCTCTATTAAAATTATTTATTTGTAAAAAATTACCAGTTGCAGATGTAGGAATTTGAAATTCGAAATTACTATTACCGCCAAAATTAAACTGACGAGGATATTGAATTTCTATAAAACTTGCAATTACTCTATCAAATACATCGGATGTTATTATTTGAATAGAAGCAGTATCATTAGTTCCATTAAAAGTTGCTAAAGAAATATTATTGTTTGTATTGATTGATGAATTATATCCATTTACTAATTTATCAATAAAATTATTGCCATTAATATTTACTTTAATATTTCTTGTTTTAGAAGAATTGCCTGAAATGCCCGCAATAATTGTAGCAGGTGAACCAGCAGCATACACAAATAAATTTTGCAATGGAATTTTAAAAGCACCACTAGTTAAACTAATATCTTTTGTAGCTAAAAATTCTGCAATATCGTATGTTGATGAATAAACATCTTCTCCAACATTTACAGCATAACCACGATTTGCACGTTCTTTAAAATTAAATCTTAAACTGTGATTAAAAAATGGTTCGGCTGGTAATAAATTTCCAGCAACATTATTTATACCAAATAAAAATCTTAAGTTGTTTGCAACATTAGAATTTGTTGTTAAAAAGAAAACTGCAGTATCGGTTTGTAAACTTAATTTATCTGATAGTTGATTGGCTTGAGTTTTATACAAATATTTATCGAGTTTTCCATCATTCATTTCACCCCAAAACTCAATATAATCTGTTGATGAAAATACGCCAGAACTTATGCTTGTAAATAATGGAATTTGAACTCCATTTCTCCATAATTGAAATTGATCGGCATTTGTTAAACCCAACCCAGCACTTGATAATGTTGCTTGATTAATTCTGTATAACCCAGTTGAGCCAACTTTAAATTTATAATAAGTTTTATTAAAATCTATCCATTCGTTATTGAGTGGTTGAGAAATTAATGATGACATTAAAAAAAACAATACAATTATTCCACACAACTTTTTCATCAACAAATAATTTTAGTAAAATTAGTTCTTATTTTTCTTGTAGTAGTTAGTTGGTGGCGTTACGAATAAATTTTTAGCAAATAAAATTGAAATGCTAATTTACATCTAATTTTAATAACAATAAAAATTGTTGTTTACTAATATAATTTTAAAACATTTTCCCAAACTTCTAAAGCAATTTCTTCTTCGTTTCTTTCTCCATTTATAGTACAAATTTTTTCAACTTGTTTTAATTTTTCAAATGCTTTTAAATAAATTTTTTTTACATTCGCCAAATTTTCTTTTGTTTCGTAAAGTTCTATAGAATCTCTTCCTTTACTAATACGTTTCATACTTTCTTCAACAGAAATATCTATAAAAATATTTAAATCTGGTCTTAATAATTCGGCACTTAAAGCATTGGCTTGTATTACCCAATCTAAAGGCATGTGCACACCATGATAAGCATAAGAAGAAAAATAATACCTATCCATTATTACTGTAAAGCCATCTTCTAGTTTTTTTAAAATGCCATCAACATTATTTTGCAAATGATGTAGCCTATCAGCAACAAATAACCCTGCAATGGTTTTATGGTCAGCCTCCATTTTATGATTAAAAATAGACCTTATCATTTGCCCAATAGGATTATCAGTAGGTTCAAAAGTTGTATATACTTTATGACCTTCAATTGCTAATTTATTAGCCAATATTTTAACTTGTGTACTCTTTCCAGATCCATCAATTCCTTCAAAAACTATAAACAAATTTTTATTCATTAGGTTCATTTGCAAATCAAATATAGAGTTAAGGCATGATGAATAAACTATAAAAAATACTAAAATAAAATACTGCATTTCGTTGTATATTCGTATTTAAATTTAAAAGTTATGTTACGATCTGCATCTGCAATTTGGAAAGGCTCTGGAAAAGAAGGCAATGGACAACTAACCACTCAAAGTGGAGTTTTAAAAAATGCACATTATTCTTATAGTACTCGTTTTGAAGATGGAGTTGGAACAAACCCTGAAGAATTAGTAGCTGCTGCACATGCAGGATGTTTTACAATGAAATTAAGTTTTGTTTTAAATGCCGAAGGTTTTACAGCTGATTCTATTGAAACAAATTGTGAAGTTGAGTTAAAAGATGGTGCTATTTCTAAATCTCATTTAACTGTTAAAGCAACTGTTCCAGGAATTAATAATGAAAAATTTCAAGAATGTGTAAAAAATGCTGAAGAAAATTGCCCAATAAGCAAATTATTCAACACTACTATAAGTTCGGAAGCCACTTTATTATAATTTTTATGCAGAATTTAAGTTTAAGAAAAAAAGTACTTTTATTGGTAGTATTTGGTTTGTCAATTTTTAATTTACAAGCTCAAACCGATACTTCTTATAAGAATTTTTTAGATTCAATTAATATAAATGATTTGTTTAAGTTTAAAGAAAAAGAATCTAGCTTTAAAGTAAGAACTAGTTATTTAAGTAATTATGTTTATGCTGGAAGAAAAGATTCTGCAACCATTCCATATTTTACTCCATCCATCGAATACAATCATTCATCTGGAATATATGCACAAGCTTCAGTATCATACTTAACAAATAATAATTTTAAGCAAGATATGTGGAGCATTGAGGCTGGTTATAATTCTGATACTATTGGAAAATTTAGTGGAAGTATATATTTTAATAAACCATTTTATAATACTGGTAGTGGTAATGTACAATCTGATATTAATTGGCTTTCTGGATTAATGCTAACCTACGATGCTAATTTTATTAATATAAGTGCAGCCAGTAATTTAATGTTTGGTACTAAAACCGATTTTGCATTAACCTTATTTATAGATCAAACATTTTATATAGGTAATAGCCAAACATCGAGTTTTGCATTAACTCCATCTTTATCTACTTTTTTTGGTAGTACAGGATTTTATCAAAGTACAAAAACAAGAAGAAGAAATAGAAATTTACCAGCAGGTTCTACAATAGAATTAAGGTCTCCAAATAAATTTCAGTTATTAGCCTACGAGTTATCGGTACCTATTAGTTTTGATAAAGAAAAATGGGGCTTATTTATTAATCCAACTTATGCAATTGCAGTAAATCCTGTTGTTGCTACTTACAAAGTAACTGGTCCTTTTGGTGGCGTTTTTGTTCCAAATGCTTCAATAGTTGAAAAATTATCTAATAGCTTTTTTGCAGAAATGGGATTTTATTATAAATTTTAAATTAAGCCAAATTGTTTCGCATGGTGCTGCGTATGTTTAAAATGTAGTTGTATCCATTCATCAAAATTCAATTCGCCAAAAACCGGATGCAAGGTTTTAATTTCAGCATTATTTTTAAAAAAAAGATGGAAGTTTTCAATTTCATTTTTTAGTTCATCAACTGCTAATTGCATTGAAACATTTCTAATTTCAGCAGGTTCTTTTGGCAACATAGGTGCTTTTGTGTTTTCTCTAAATTCTTTATTACTTAATAAAAATTCTTTGTATTTGGGTAATTGTTCCATGGGTGTAATTAATGGAAACGATTTTTTATTTGATGATACTTTAAAAAAATCTGTTACATGTTCTACCATTTGTTGAGCATTCATTAAACCCCAATTACCTATTTCTTTTCCATTTAAATTTTCTACAAGCCTCAAAAATTCTGTTTTTACAAAAAGTGTTTTATCCATAGTTTGCAATATAATAAAAAGTCTCGCTTTTCAGCGAGACCTTGCAGTTGGTTTTGGTTCTTTCGTTAAGATATGTATTTATCAACTTCGTTGCATAGGGCAGCAAATATTTCATCAACAGTGCCTTCTCCATTAATATTTTTTACTTTATTAAATTCGCTATAATAATCGGCAACAGCCGAAGTTTTTTTGTGGTACTCTACAATTCTAGCTTTTATAATAGCATCATTAGTATCATCGCTTCTGCCACTTGTTAATCCTCTGTTTAATAATCTTTTCACTAATTCTTCTTCGCTAACTATTAATGATAAAACAGCAGAAATTTCGGTTTTTTTAAAGGCTAATAAACTATCTAAAGCTTTGCTTTGAGTTTCAGTTCTAGGAAAACCATCAAATAAAAATCCTTTTACATTTCTATTTGTTTCTAGTGCACTACTTATCATTCCAATTACTACTTCATCGGGCACTAAATGACCTTTATCCATAATAGCTTTGGCTTCAATACCTAAAGGTGTTTGAGCAGCTATTTCATTTCTCAATAAATCCCCTGTACTTAAATGTTTTAAGCTATATTTTAATATTAACTTATCACTTTGTGTACCTTTTCCACTCCCTGGGGCCCAAACAATATGATATTCAGCATTTACCTACAAACCTTGTGTGAATTACAAATATAAGCAAGGAGTTTAAATGTTAAAAAAATGTTTAAGTAGTTTTCTGCTGAAAGAAAAATTAAATAGTATCATAATATAATTTTAAGTAAAAATTTAAACTAATTTTAATTTTATGAAAACAGTAATTGTTACAATATCTATATTCCTAACGATTAGTTCTTGTAATTCTCAAACCAATAACATAAATAAAATGGAGCCAAAAAAACCTAATCTCGTTTATAATAGAACTGATGAAAATAAAGTTTTGTTACCCGAAGAAGAGTGGAAAAAAATTTTATCTCCAGAAGTTTATTTTGTAGCCAGACAAAAAGGAACAGAAAAACCCGGCTCTAGTAAATACGAGCTCTCTAAAGAAATTGGTACTTTTTATTGTGCAGTTTGTGGTAATGGATTATTTAAAAGTGATACGAAATTTGAAAGTGGATGTGGTTGGCCAAGTTTTTACGAGCCTATTAAAAAAGGTGCAATAATTTATACCCCAGATCAAACTCATGGAATGAATAGAACTGAAGTGCAATGTGGCAAATGCAAATCTCATTTAGGTCATGTTTTTGATGATGGTCCACCACCAACAGGATTACGTTATTGCATAAATGGTGTGGTGCTTGATTTTGAAAAAGCAAAAGAAGCTGAACAAAAATTTGAATCTGGGAAAAACTAATTATTTTACTAAACTGCAATGTACAATAACAAAACTATCTAATACCTGACTTCGAGTTTTGTAATTAAAAAAAGTTGGCTCTAGTTGAGAAATATGAAAGTATGAAAACGCTTGTAATGGTCTAACATTAAAACTATCTCGGTTTATTTTTTGCAATTCTTTTTTTGATGTAAATAAAAAGGCTTTGCTTTCATTTATAAATAAATCACTTAATTCATTATTTCTTTTTTCCATTGTATTGCCATAAAAATCTAAAGAAAATTCATTTACTCTATACTGTGTTATAGCTGTGTTTGGCAAGTTTTGTTGTTGCCATTTTCCTGCCATCATGCCTGCTTGATATTTTAATAATTGAGGATAAAAAACAAAATTTAAAAAGCAAGATAATAGAACACTAAAGCAAAATCCATTTAAAATAATACTTACAACAGTTTTTTCTTTTGAGATAAAATAAAAAATTTGAGTAACTATAATACACATTAATAATGGAACTAGAATATTATTTAACTTAAAGAAAACAGCTGTAATTGCAATAAAAAAAATAAGGATAAAAAAAATGAAATATTGAATAAAATTTAATAACTGCATTGATTTCGTATCTGCCTTACTTACTAAATAATTGGCTACAATTATGGATAGCAAAGGAAAAATAATAACTATATAATGTGGTAATTGAAACTTTGAAACAGAAAATAATAAAAAACTAACTATGGCTGCAGTACTTAGTATAAATGCTTTTGAATAAACTACTGTTTTAATATTTTTTATTCCATTATAAACTATAAAACACAAATAAACCGACCAAGGTAAAAATGCCCATAACGTGGTATGAATAAAAAATAAAATATCTCCTTCCCCTTGTATAGGACCATTATTAAAAAAACGGCCAAACTGACTATCCCAAAAAAAGAATTT
>JANOVK010000276.1:0-7673 GCA_031417315.1 Chitinophagaceae bacterium
GATTTAATTGGTGATATTTATGGAAACTTATACTTAATTTCTATGCGTAATAATGTATTTAAAATAAGTATTAATAAAATGGAAGCAGAATTTTTAGGAAATATTAAAAATCTTCCAAATACATTTACTACAAATGGAGCTGCTGCAGATGATGATGGCAATATTTTAATTAGTAGTGCAAGTAATGCTAGCAGTTATTTTAAAGTAAATCCATCTACATTAGAAGCTACAATTATTAAAGGTGGAAAAGAAATGTACAATGTTTCTGACCTTGCAAATTCAAACTTAATTTATCAAAGAAAAAATACTGGAACTACTAATTTAGTAACTGCAGTTGCAGGTGATGTTTCTGTTTATCCTAATCCAACTATAAATAAAAACTTTACAGTTAATTTTAATAAATTAAATGCTGGAAATTATTCATTAATACTTACTGACATCAATGGAAAATCGGTGTTAAATAAAATGGTTAATATTAATGCTGCATCTGTAGAAAATGTTTCTATTCCAAAATCTTTTGGAAGTGGCATTTATATGTTAAGAGTTGTAGATAAAGAAGGAAAATCTGTTTACACAAATAGAATTGTAGTTGAATAATTTTATATAAATAATTATAAAAATCCTCTGTACACAACAGAGGATTTTTTTTTGATTTTTTTAATGATCTTTACAAAATGCATATAATAGAACCATTTTTTAATTGGAGGCATCAATATATTGTAGAAGAAGATAAACTTTCTCCATTTTATGGCACTAAATACAATGAGTTTGAGTATACCAATAAAGTTTATAATTATTTTATACACCCACAATGGGATTTTTTTGGAAGCGAAACTTTATACCTTAAAATAATTTGCATTGATTACGAACTTAATTATTGTATTATAGAATTTATTGGCGAATGGAACGATGCTATTGAAAATGATATTATGACATTGAAGAGAGAAGTGATTGATAAACTCTTTGAAAATAAAATTTTTAAATTTGTATTAATAGGAGAAAATATTTTTAATTTTCATAGTGGTGATAAAGATTATTATGATGAATTAAACGAAAATATTAATGATGTAGAAGGTTGGATTGTTTGTTTAAATATGAATGAAGCAGCTCAATTTGATTTTAAGAAAAGAAAATTGCACCAAATTATTGAGTTAATGGAAATTGAAGATTGGAGAACCTATAAACCTTATCATTTGTATAAAAAAATTGATTCTATTTTTACAACAAGATTATTGCAATAAATTTTTATTTTATAATTCCATCAACTTTTTTTACAAAGTAAATTTTTTCGTTTTCGTAGTAATCTATCTGTGTTGAGTTAATAGAATTGTAAACAGGATTTAATTCTAAGTTGTGAAAAACTTTAAATAAGTCACTTGAAAAAAGTTGCATCCCCTCTGCTCCATACAAACTAATAATTTTTCCAAATCTTAGCATGGTTTCATATCCTTTATAAAATAAATCGTTAGCCGAAGAATTGTATTTCAACTTATATTTTTCGTTTAGATGATTAATAAGTTTATTCGATTTAGAATATAAATTGGTTGTAGTGTATATAATTTCTGGTCCTTTATATAATTGTTTGCTTAAGTTAGACATTGCATCCCATGTGGGCATACCAATAATTGTAGTTTTATAATCTTTAAGCTTAGCAATTGTTTCAATTAATTTATAATTTAATTCTTCATCTACCGAGCCACTCAGTACAATATTTTCTACCGTACTATCTAATTTTAAACTTAATGATGCTAATGAAATACTATCTGAAATATTTATTGGCACTAAGTGTAAAGGTTTTATATTAATAGTATCGTGGGCAATAAAATATGATTGAAACATGCTTTCAAATGAGGTATTATTTGTTACATAAATAATATTTTTTAAATTAGATTTTGTGTGTAAATAATCGCAAATTGATTTTGTATGTGCTTTAAATGTTGGATTAATTAAAAAGAAATAAGGATTATTTGTAATACTTCCATCATTAGGGTATGTTGCTGAAATAATTGGAATTTTTTTTAGTAATGCAAAATCAGCTAATAACGGTACTTCAATTCTATTATTAAAAGATGCTATAATTAAATTTGTTTGATGTAAATTATTACTACTATCTGCTATTAACTCTTCAATCGAATTATTTTTACTTTTATAATCGTAAATATCAATAATTAAATTTTCAACACCAGATATTTTTAACGAATCAATTGCACTTATAATCCCATTATAAAATTCTAAACCAGGCAACATTTGTTTGGGTAAATAATTACCCCATAGTTTAAAAGTATTATAAGTAAAAGCTGAGTCGAGATAAATAGGAGTGAAGACAGCAATTCTTTGTTTATTTTTTTGAGCAATTAAATTACTCTGAAAAAATAATATTGACAATATGAAAAATAAAATTCTCAATTTAATTATTTATAGTTTTTATTTTAAGTTTTGATAAACAATATTGGCCTGTAAATTTACCAATAATAGTTCCTATCAAAGCACCAAATATTACATCAATAGGATAATGCACACCAACATAAATTTGGCTATAACAAACTACACAAGCCCAAATAAGAAACAAATATTTCCATTTGTTAAGGTATTGAGATAAAGTAGTTATAAAAAACAATGCTATGCCAAAATGATTACAGGCATGAGAAGAAGTAAAGCTAAACCCACCAGGACAATGTGGTAATAATAATCTTACTTTACTTGCAAAGTCAACATCAACACAAGGCCTAGCCCTTGCAATTAATGGTTTTATTATATGGCTACTAATTTGATCGGTTAATAAAATTGTTGTTAAAGCTAATAAAATCCAAACCCAAGATCTATATTTTAATTTTTTAATTGCAATAAATAAAATTAAAATATAAAGTGGTATCCAAGTTGTGGAATCTCTCCAAATGGGAAAAAGCCAATCAAAAAATGAATTTGTAAATTGTTGATTAATTAGTAAAAATATTTGTTTATCAATTTCTACTAACCAATTAAACATGATATTAAAAAACAAAATCATTTAGTTTAATTTAATTAGTAAGACTCGTTTTCGTTAGGGAAATCATTGCTTTTAATATCAGAAATATATTGTTTAACTGCAATATCAATTTGTTCACCAAGATTTAAATATTGTCGTAAAAATCGGGGTTTAAATTCTGTTGTAATGCCTAACATATCATGCATCACTAAAACTTGTCCATCACAATCAGTACCAGCACCAATACCAATTGTTGGTATTGAAATACTTTTTGTAACTTCTTTTGCTAATGCAGAAGGAATTTTTTCTAAAACAACTGCAAAGCAACCTGCTTCTTCGAGTAAATGAATATCTCTTTTTAATTTATTCGCTTCATCTTCGTTTTTTGCTCTAACATTATAAGTGCCAAATTTATAAATACTTTGAGGTGTTAATCCTAAATGACCCATAACTGGAATTCCAGAATTTACAATTTTTTTAATACTTTCAATAACTTCTGCACCACCTTCTAATTTAATAGCATGACCACCAGTTTCCTTCATAATTCGTATAGCTGAAGCAACAGCAATATCACTGTTGCTTTGGTAAGATCCAAATGGCATGTCAACTACTACCAAACATCTATTAATGCCACGAACTACACTTTGTGCATGATATATCATTTGCTCTAATGTAACAGGCACAGTAGTTTCGTAACCTGCAATTACATTTCCTGCACTATCTCCAACAAGCAATACATCAATTCCTGCTTTATCAAATAATTTTGCAAATGAAAAATCGTAAGCAGTAAGCATAGAAATTTTCTCTCCATTCGCTTTCATTTTTTGAAGCGTATTGGTTGTAATTTTTTTTATTTCTTTATGAATTGACATATATTGAAGTTAAAGATAATTTTTAATTAATAATTTTCTGTTTTAATCCATTCATCAAATCTACTTTTAAAAATTGTTTTGTGTGAATTTGAATTAAAATTATTAGCCATAAAATTAAGCTGGGCAAAGCTTTTAACGAATGTTGCATGCTAAATTCTCTGCTATATTTTGTTAATAAATCGGAGTAAGAAAAACTTGTTACAATTAAACTAAATACAAAAAATGCATTTACAATTTTTGATGGGGGTTGTAATACAAACCAAATACAACATGCTGGAAATGCAATAATATAGGTTGGAGATTCTGCACCTGTACTAAATATAACTGCAAATAATAAAACTGAACATAAGAAATAAAATTGAAATCTTAAATCTTTATAATATTTAAAATGTAAAAACTTACTGATAAATAAAACTGATCCAATAATTAATACAATCGAATCATTATTAAAATTTGCATCAATATTTCTTCGTATTAAACCCATAACTGAAATATCTTGAAAAAAGTAATGCATTTCTACACCATGAACATTTTTATGACTCTTGTATAATAATGCATTAAACCAATCGTGATACGATTGGTTTAAAAAAGAAAATGAAGTAATTATTATTGGTAGAAAGAAAAGAACTACAAACCAAAAAATAGACCAAAAAATAAACTTTAATTTAGAATTGCTAAAAAAGAAAAATGAAAATGCAACAAGCCCATAAATTTTTGTTATAGTAGCAAATACAATGAAGAAAATTGCTATAAAATCTTTTCCTTTTTGAAAGTAGCTAAAACTAAAAATTATGCAAGCAGCTATAACAGCATTGAATTGTAACCACGATGATGCATTCATCATTTCGTGTGAACATAGAATTAAGATTGCATTTTGATAAGATTCTTTAAGGGGTAATTTTCTTATTGCAAAATATAAAATTGTTACATTAAATAATACCCATAAACTGAAACCAAGCCAATCTGGGAACAATGCAAATGGTGCAATTAAAACACTAAAAGTTGGACCATATAAAAATACATCTTGATGTTGAGTGGGATATTCTAAATAGAGATTTAAATTTTGTTGTATATGTGTAAACGAATATTTAAAAATTTTATAATTATTGAGATTTTTTTCTAACTTAAATAAGTTTTGAATAATTGTTACAATAGATAGACCGAACCATAAAAAAATTGCAAGTTTTTTATTAAATAAAAATTGACCTGTGAGCATGAATTTTTTAAAACTTGAATTCATTTTAAAATAAATAAAGATTAGTTTATTTGTTTATTTCAATTCCTGCATATCAACTAAACGTTTATAAATTCCGTTTTGTTGAATTAAATAATCATGCGTACCTCTTTCTGCAATTTCACCCATTTGTAAAACTATAATTTCGTCTGCATGCTTTATGGTACTTAATCTGTGTGCAATTACTAGTGTAGTTCTATTTAACATCATGTTGTTAATTGCATCTTGTACTAGTTTTTCACTTTCCGTATCTAAAGATGAAGTTGCTTCATCTAAAATTAATATTGGAGCATTTTTTAAAATGGCTCTAGCAATTGTTATTCTTTGCTTTTCTCCTCCACTTAATTTACTACCTCTATCTCCAACATTTTCATTAAAAGATTTTTCTTTTTGTGCAATAAAATTAAATGCATTTGCCACTTTAGATGCATGTTCAATTTCATGGATAGTTGCTTCTTGAACTCCTAATTTAATATTGTTTGAAATTGTATCGTTAAATAAAATGGGTTCTTGTGTAACAATGCTAATTTGCTTTCTTATACTATTTAAATTATAATCTTTAATATTTATTCCATCAATAAGTAATTCTCCATTTATAACATCATGAAATCTTGGAACTAAATCTGCTAAAGTACTTTTGCCAGAACCACTACTACCAACAAGTGCAATAGTTTTTCCTTTTTCAATTTTTAAATTTATATTTTTTAAAATTGAGATTTCATTGTAAGAAAAATTAACGTTCTTAAATTCTATTGATGTTTTAAATTCGGATAAAATAGCTCCATTTTTATTTTCATTAATTGAATTTGTTGCGTGTAAAACTTCCTCAATTCTATTTAAAGCTGCTGTACCTTTTTGCATGGCATAAAAAGATGTACTTAAACTTTTTGATGGATTTATTACCTGTGTAAAAACTCCTAAATAAGTTATAAATACTGGCCCATTTAAGCCAAAGCCGTTATTTTCTAATATTAAACTTCCACCAAACCAAAGTATAATACTTAATGTAATAATGCCAAGTACTTCACTTAAAGGGCTTGCAATATCTTTTCTAAAATTTATTTTATTTCGTGCAACAAATAAATCGTGATTTGAAGTGAAATATTTTGTAGTTAAAAACCTTTCTGCAGTAAAAGATTTTATCACTCTTAAACCCGATAAAGTTTCCTCTACTATGCTTAAACTTTCTGCATGTTTTTCTGAAATAATATTGCTTTGTTTTTTTAAACTTTTACTTATTCTACCAATTATAAATCCAGAAAGAGGTAAAAGAATTAATAATATTAATGACAATTGATAACTAATAAAAAACAAAAAACTTAGATAAAAAATAATTGTTAATGGTTCTTTGATAAATCCTTCTAAAGTACAGGCTACTGCAACTTCTAGTTCAGACATATCATTGGTTAACCTACTCATTAAATCGCCTTTTTTTTGTTCTGTAAAATAACCAATTGGCAAACTTAAAATTTTTGAGAACAAATCTTTTCTCATCATCATAGAAAACCCATTTCTCATTGGTGTTAGTGCATAAAAACTCAAATACAAAAAAACATTTTTAAATAAAATGGTAAGTACAATAAATATACAAACAGAAGCTAAAGCGTATGTGGCACCTTTCGATTGTACCAAATCGTTTATTAAATATTGTAAATAATTAATGATACTACTCGACTCGAGTTTTAATTTTGGTTGGGTTACTGCAATTTGTTTTGTACCAAAAATTATTTCTAAAAAGGGAAATAACATTGCAATAGATGCAATGCTAAAAATGATTGAAGCTACAATACTTGCAAAATAAAGTACAATGTTTTTTTTGAAAAATTTAAAATAACGAATAAGTCCCAAATATTTTCTCATAATGCAGTTCTATGCTTACAACAATCTTTAAGTAATAGTTGGCAAAAGTAATATAATTAAGAGTTTTAAATGTTCTAACATATTTTGTAAAGTATAATATAGTTTATTTGCATAATAAATTTGATAATGCATTCTGAAGTAGAATATAATCCGAGTAGTTGGGAAACTGTAAATTGCCCTTTTTGTAATCATAGTGCTTTTAAAGTGTATGAAAGATTTGGGCATAAACTTCAATTTACTTATAATAAATGTAAAAGTTGTAGTTTAATTTACACTTCACCACGACCAACATACAACCAAGAATTTATTGATAGAGCTTATGCAACTTATTATCAATTTACTGAAGGTTTGCAGTTAGATAATTTTACTTATGTACATACTTCATCAATTCCAATGTTTAAAAGTGAATTAGATAATTTATTAAATTTTGATAAAGAACAATCAGCAGTTTTAGATGTTGGAAGTGGCATGGGAACTTTTTTATATGTTGCAAAAAATCATTATCCTATTTGTATTGGTTTAGATGTATCAAAAAAAATGGGTGAGTTTATAGAGAAAAATTTGGGAATAAAAATTTTTATTGAGCAATTTGATCAATTTCAATCTCCAAATAAATTTTCATTAATTCACATGAGCCATGTAATAGAGCATGTACCTAATCCGAATGAATGGATTGCAAAAGCTAAAGAACTTTTAACAAAAAATGGTGTATTAGTAGTTAATGTGCCACATAAATTTTCGA
>JANOVK010000277.1:0-13893 GCA_031417315.1 Chitinophagaceae bacterium
TTGTAGAGAATTCAGATGTAGAGAAAATTTGGTTTGTATTAAGCCCTCAAAATCCACTTAAAGATTCCTCCACACTATTAAATGAATACCATAGATTACACTTATTAAGATTGGCCATAGAAGATGATTCTAGATTTTCAATTTCAGAGGCAGAATTAAAATTACCTACACCATCTTATACTATAAATACTCTAACATATTTATCAGATAAACATCCAAATCACACTTTTTCAATAATTATGGGTAGTGATAGTTATTTAAACTTATCTAGATGGAAAAACTATCAGTCTTTGGTTAAATACTACACAATAATTGTTTACGAAAGGCCTGGTTATATAATAGAAGATAATATTCATAATGCTTTAATTTTAAAAGCTCCACTTATTGAAATATCATCAACTTCAATAAGAGAAAAAATTAAAATGAAAAAAAATATAAAATATTTGGTGCCCGAAAAGGTTTATGAAGAATTAACAACTAATTCTTATTACAAATGATTTTTTAATAAAACTCATTCGTTATTGCTTTATTATTTTTGCAAAAAATTAGTTGATGATTTACTTAACACGAAAAGAACATTTTAACGCTGCTCACAAATTATTTAACCCTAAATGGAGTAGAGAAGAAAATGAAGAAGTCTTTGGGCCCTGTGCAAATGAAAATTGGCATGGACATAATTACGATTTATTTGTAACAATAAAAGGTGAGCCCGATATCAATACTGGATTTGTTTTTGATGTGAAAAAACTAGGCCAAATAATAAGAGAAGTTGTTATAGAAAAACTTGATCATAAAAACTTAAATCTTGATGTTCCTTTTTTAAAAGATAAAATGTGTAGTACTGAAAATTTAGCAATTGCAATTTGGGAAGAGTTAAAACAAAATATTCCAAACTCTATTCAATTACACTGTATAAAGCTCTATGAAACGCCAAGAATTTATGTTGAATATTTTGGTTAATTACTAAATGAAACCATTAAAAATTAAATCTAAAATTTGTATTATAGGTGCTGGACCATCTGGAGCAGCCCTGTCTATTTTTCTATCGAAAGAAAAAGTTGAGCACATTATTATTGATGCTGCTCTATTTCCAAGAGATAAAATTTGTGGTGATGGCTTGGATTTAAAAGCTATAAAAATGCTTAATCATATTGATAAAAAAATTTTACAAGATGAATTAAAAAAAGATGGCCGAATTAATGCAAGTTGGGGTTTTAGATTAATTAATCAAAATGGTAAATATTCAAACTTTATTTATACCCCTAAAATTGGAGCTGAAGAAAAACCACCTTATGCAGTTTCAAAAAGATTTTCACTAGATAATATTTTAGTTGAAAAAATAGATTCAAATTATTCCACATTTTATCAAAATACAAAGGCCAAATCAATTTGCCGAATAAATAATACTTGGAAAATTAATGCAGTTCAAAACGAAGATGAAATTGAAATTGAATGTAATTTATTAGTTGGAGCCGATGGAGATCGATCAATTGTTTTAAAGAATATTGGAGAAAGAAAAATAGATAAAAATCATTATGCAGCTGGTGTACGTCAATATTGGCAAGGGATTGATGGTATACATGAAAAAAAAATAATGGAAATTTATTATCCAAAATCTAAACCGATGAGTTATTTATGGATTTTTCCGTTGGAAAATGGATTGGCTAATGTTGGATATGGTATGTTGAGTTCTATAGTATCAAAATACAATTATAATATCACAGAAATTTTTAAAGACTTATTAGAAAATGATTTAGTTTTAAAAGAAAGATTTAAAAACGCAACTCCCTTAGATAAAATAAATGGATGGGGAATTCCTCTTGCTTCACTAAAGAGAAAATGTAGTGGGGATGGTTGGTTATTATTGGGCGATGCTGCCTCGATGGTTTCTCCAACAACTGGAGAGGGAATAGGAACGGGAATGACTACTTCTTTTATAGCATCTAAATTTATTAAAAAAGCGATTGATGAAAATAACTTTACTGAAGCAGTTTTTAAAAATTACGATAGGGAAATTTATAGAAGAATGTTAGATGATATTAAATTATTTAAAATAAGCATGAAAATTTCTCCTAAATTATTTTCATGGATAATGAATAATATTATTCCTTTAAATTATTTCAAAAAATTATTTCAAAAAAAAGTAGAGGGTTGGATTTATTCTGCATATAACGAAGAGCTGAATGTTAAATTAAACTAGTCTTTAAATAAATTATTTATTACATTAAATTCAAACCCTTTTTGTAGCAAATAATTTTTAGTTTTTAATTCTCGTTGTTTTGTAGAAATGCCTTTAGTAGTTAAGTAATATTTATTGTAAATTTTTTTTATAGTAATTATATAATCTTCATCACTTATACTTGCTAATGCTTTTTTAATAAGATACTCACTTACTTGTTTTGTTTTTAATTCAAACTTAATTTTATTTCTGCCCCATTGTTTTAATTTAAATTTACCTGATGCAAATTGCATAGCAAATCTTTCTTCGTTTAAATAATTTTCTTCAATAAGTGAAACCATAATTTCATTTATTATTGAAGTTGATAATCCGAGAGAATAAAGTTTTATTTTTACTTCGGAGTGACAACGTTCCTGATAAGCACAATAATGCTTTAGCTTTTGCAGAGCCTCTTTGGCAGAAAATGTTTTCTTAAACACAATTATATCGTTTAAAATAATTCAACAAATTTTGCTCACAGATAGCACCGATAACACGGAAAATATCTGTTACTTCTGCGTAATCTGTGAGAAAGATTTTATCTTACAGTAGGCTTTTTATAAATTGGAACAGTGCTACAAGGCTCGCCATACATTATACTTTTTGCAACCGGACGAAGCAAATTTGTAATTTCTACATATACAGATTCTGGGATTTCAATTTCGCCACAACCTTTTATTACAACACGTTTATCAGTATAATTATTAATATCAATTCTATTAATATTTTTAACTAATATAGTTTCAATTAGTTTTTTCTCATCACCAAAAACAATATTATTTGCTATTGGTTGTAAATAAACTGATGCCAACATAAAAGCCCAAACTGGTATTATTGCATCTGTTGTACAAGTAATAAAAACATTTGTATTTTTATACACTTCCCAATTTAAATTTTGTAATGCAAGTCTATAATCTTTTTCTTTTAAAATTAATTCCATAAATAAAAACTCTTTTAAATCAAAAATTTTTATTATTTCTTTAGGATAAAACTCAGCTAAATCTATTGTAACAATTCCACTTTCGGTAACCTTATTTGTTATTTCATTATTCATTAAATAATTTTAATGGTCAAAAATAAAAATTTAATTCGTAAGTATATTTCGGTATAGGTAAAACAAAAATCCCATCTGATTTTCAGATGGGATTTTTGTTTTATACTTTAAAAAATTAATTAATATAATTCGGCTCTTTTATCAACAATAGATGCAGATTTTTTTAATAAATCATTTGTTATTCTACCACATGCACTTTTTATACTATTATTCAACATTCCTTTTATTGATACTTCGTCAGTTTGTGCTCCAGCTCTTGCACCAATATATTCAACTCTTAAAGCAAAAACTCCAGTTTGTCCAGCAATTGGGGTAGTAACTTTTCCTTTCATTTGTGAATTAAACGCTGCACCAGAAAATTTGTAATCGTTTCCTAAAATAGGATTAAAAGTATTTGATGCTAATAAGGTATCAATTTTTTGAACTGTAGTATTATTACCAATTGAACTAGCAACTTGTTCTAATGATGTTCCTTTTATTTTGCTTAAAATTATTTGTGCTTTTTTCTCATTCTTAATTAAGTTTTCTACTTGTGGTCTTAATGTTAGTGGTGTTGGAACTCCAATTTTATTAACTGCAGTAATTATACCAACTACATATTTATTATTAAAAGAATGATAAGTTTCTGTTATATCTCCTACATTATTTTCATAAATCCATCTTACTAAAGTTCTATTACTACCTAATCCTCCTACATTAAAATCTACTGATTTAATATTTTCTGCAGGAAAAGATATTTTTTGAATTTTTGCCACTTCTAAATCAAATTCTTTTTTATTTGATACAACTGATAAAAATTTAGCAGCTTGATTTTTTGTTTCAATATCTGTTTCGTTACTTAAAGAAATTTGTTTTGATAAGTAAGCAATATTATATGCAGTGCTTGCTCCTTTTTGGCCTAATACTTCAACATAATGATATCCAAATTCTGTTTTAACAATCCCCTTTGATCCAACTCCTCTAATAAAAGCAAAATCATTAAAACTTGCTACCATTCTTCCACTTGTAAAGTAATCATAAATACCACCTTTTAATTTACTCCCATCATCTTCACTATACTTTAAACAAAGCGAATCGAAATTTTTACCTGCTTTAACTTGCATTTCTACTGTATCTAAAATATGTTTCGCAGTACTATCATCTCTTAATCTAAATTGTTCTCCAGTTTTAGGATCTCTATCCATTGTTTTAACTAATATATGTCTAACTTTTGCACTATCTGGTATTGTTTTAATACCAACCATTTTAGCAAGTACATAATTACCTCCATCTAAATAAGGACCATACACCGCACCTGTAGAAAGTTTTACTAGTGTATCTTTAATTTGTTGTTTTATTTCATTTTTAGAGATGTATCCATTATAATAAGGCATTTCAGAAGTGTTCTTAGAAAAATAAGTTTCCATGTTAGATTCGTTAACAAAATCTGCTTTTTTTGCCTCAATATTTTGTTTAACACTTGCACTATCTGCACTACTTGGTACTGCATCAAAACTTATATATTGAAAAGAGCGAGTTTCTTCATCTTTCTCATAAAGCTTTTTATGCTTATTGCCATAAGCAACAATTTCATCATCGCTTACTTTTACAGTAGAATCATTTATAGAAGAATAAGGTGCTGCAACATAAGATACAGTTGAAAATGTATTGTTATCAGATTGTTGTTTTGCTATTAACCATTTTGGGGCATAAGCAGCTTGGGTAATTATATTATTATATTTTGTATATCGAGTTTGAAGTTTTGTTGGTTCAATAATTCCCTCGTATACCCCTTTTTTTTGTTCTTCTTTACCAGATTTTTTAAACTGAGCAAAAGTTTGTTTTGCTTTTTCAACATCGGGTAAACCAGTTTTTGGATCTTTAAATTCGCCCATTAATGGAGAATTTGGTTTAAACAACTCTTCGCTTAATTGTTTATCTGTACACTCTACTCCCAATTTATCAAATTCTTCATTTAGTAAAATTTGATTTACTTCTTGGCTCCACAATTGCCCAATTAAATTTTCGCGTTGTTGAGCATTTCCTTGGCTGGCATTCTCAATTTTTTTATCAAACTCTTTTCTTTCAATTTTTTTACCATTTACTTTTCCCACAGTACTTCCTGTGCCAAGTAACGATCCTTTACCTCCAATTCCATCTTGTAGTATAAAAGCAATTAATGCTAAGGTTATAATTCCACCAATAAACCAAGCACCTTTGTCACGCACATTTTGAATAATAGACATAATTTATAGTTCTTTATTTTTTAGGTTGGCAAAAATAGGGAATTGATAGTATAGAACAAACTGTGGATAAACTATTAAAAGCCTTATTGCAAAAGATTTTTAAGGATTTACAAAAAGCCTTCAAATTATTTTAAAAAAACTTTTAAACACTGCTTTGTTATTAAGTTGATTTTTAGGTTGAAAAATTACATTTTCACCATAACTTTTGTGAAAACATATTTAATAAAAACACAGAATTAAAGCAAAATTAAAAAAATGATGATTTTAGTTTCAAATTATTAAGCCTTAATTAACAGTTAGTAAATAGTGTTTTATTTTATTTTTTATATCTCAATAAATCTATCAACCAATGTTAATAATAATATCAAATCTATATAGGTTAAACAAAAAATCAGTGAATAAAAAAGTGAATTATGGTGGACAAGTGTTATTTAAATTACAAATCATTTTGTTAATAAAAAACTTATCCATGTATTAACACCCGTAATAATAATAAGTGATTATTAAATAAAGTATTATTAAATACTATTACAATAATTATCAACATTAGTTATTTTGTTTTTTATTTTGTTTTTAAAAATATTTTTTGAGAATGACTACCTTAGATTTGTTTTTTAATAGTCTTTTAAATTGATGTAAATAATTTTATGAGTAAAATAGAATCTTTTTTAAATATAGTAAATTCAGGTTATTCGTTTAAAGGTGAAAAAGTAAAGTTAGGAGTAGCAATGTTTGATGGTGAAGTAGTTTCTGGAGCTGATGTTTTTTTACCCTTAAAAACAATGAACAGGCATGGATTAATTGCTGGAGCAACTGGTACTGGAAAAACAAAAACGGTTCAGCTAATTAGTGAATTATTAAGTGATAATAGTGTGCCAGTTGTATTAATGGATATTAAAGGAGATTTAAGTGGAATAGCAGCTGCAGGCTTAAGTAATGAAAGAATTAATGAACGATGTGTTAAGTTAAATATTACTTACAATCCTACAAATTATGCAACAGAATTATTAAGTTTAAGTAACGAAAATGGCGTAAGATTACGAGCAACAGTTTCAGAATTTGGCCCTATATTATTAAGCAAAATTTTAGGATTAAACGATACTCAAGAAGGATTTGTAGCATTAATTTTTAAATATTGCGATGATAATAAATTACCACTTTTAGACTTAAAAGATTTTATTAAAATTTTGCAATTTATTAGTAACGAAGGCAAGTCTGATATTGAAAAAGAATATGGAAAAATATCAACATCTTCAACAGGAACTATACTTAGAAAAATTATTGAATTACAACAACAAGGTGCAGATGTTTTTTTTGGAGAAAAAAGTTTTGAGGTAGATGATTTAATGAGAATTGCAGAAGATGGAAAAGGAATGATAAATATTTTGAGAGTAATGGATATGCAAAATAGACCAAAATTATTTGCAACCTTTATGTTACAACTTTTAGCAGAATTATATGCAACCTGCCCCGAAGAAGGAGATTTAGATAAACCCAAATTAATATTAATTATTGATGAAGCACATTTAGTTTTTCAAGAAGCCACAACTGCTTTATTGCAACAAATAGAAACCGTTATTAAATTAATTAGAAGTAAAGGAATTGGTATTTTCTTTTGTACACAAAACCCACAAGATATACCAGCTTCTATTTTAGCTCAATTAGGATTAAAAGTGCAACATTCATTAAGAGCATTTACTGCAGCCGATAGAAAAACCATAAAAACCGCAGCCGAAAACTTTCCAATTTCAGAATATTATAAAACCGATGAGTTATTAACCCAAATGGGAATTGGAGAAGCATTTATAACTTTATTAAACGAAAAAGGAATTCCAACACCACTTGTACACACCATGCTTTGCCCACCAAAAAGCAGAATGGACGTTTTAACAGATAAAGAAATTAAAGATTTAATAAGTAAAAGTAAATTAGTAAAAAAATATAACGAAGAAATTGATAGTAAAAGTGCTTACGAAATTCTAACTCAAAAAATTGAAGAAGGTTCAAAAATAAAAGAAGAAGAAGAACAAAAAAAAGCAACAATCAATGAAAACACAAAATCTGAAAATTTTTTTGATAACCCTATTGTAAAACAAGTTGGTAGAACCGCAGCAAGTGTTCTTACAAGAGGTTTATTAGGAGTATTAGGATTAAGTGGAAGCAGAAGAAAAAAATTGTTTTAAAATAATCTCTTTTCATCAAAAAATAACAATAAAATATTCAATTATTCGTTGTTAATAGTTTAGAGAGTTACCCACTTTCTAATGTAATTTATTACTCAATGAAGCAAGGAAGAATATTATATATATTTCTACTCATATGTTTATTTTTTGGTTGTACTAAAATAACCCAAAATACTACACCTACAACTCAACCACCTACAACAACAGGCCCCACAAATAATGGATCTAGCGGTAATAGTGGTTCTGGACCAATTGTAATTTATTATACAAGTACAAGCCCATGTGCACCAAGTAATGAAAAATTTACGTTTACTTGTTCTGGTAGTGGCGTTCCGAGTGGAACGGTTTTCGAGTGGTATTTTGGAGATGGTAATTCTGGTGCAGGCTCGCCTGTGGTTAATGCTTATACAGATGGTGGATATAAAACTGTTTTAGTAAAACTAAAAAAGGAAGGTCAATTTATTGGTCAACAAACCATGTCGGTTAAAACTTATGGCCAAGATATTACCCCAATTGCCTCATTCACTATTCAACAAAAAGCACAAATTGGAACTCAAATTACTTACGAGTTTCAAAGTAATAGTTGGTTAGCTAAAGGCTCTCCAGAATTTAAATGGGAGTTTGGCGATAGTGCTAAAGCATCAGGTATAAAAGTAGAGCATACCTATCAACAAAAAATTATCGAGCAAAAAGTAAATGTAAAACTAACAGTTAAAAGCGATGCAGGTTGTAGCGATTCAAAAACAATACAATTAACTATTCCACCTGCATTTAATATTTCTGGAGGTTTCACAATTGCATCTACCAGCCCTTGTTTACCAAGTAGAGAAGTTTTTACTTTTACAGCACCAACAACAAATGTTCCCTCAGGTGCAATTTATGCTTGGGATTTTGCAGATGGATCAGGAATTGGATATGGAAGCCCAATTACAAAAGCTTATGTAAATAATAACTCTTATAATGTTATTTTAACCATCTATTACCAAGGAAAAGAAATTTATAAAACAGGACAGCCTGTAAGAACTTATGGGTTAGATGCAACACCATTAGCTTCGTTTTATAAACAATTTATTGGCTCATCAAATACAACATATATTTATAATTTAAACAATACATCACAAGTTAATGGAGGCTTTTCAAATACAAGGTGGGATTGGGATTTTGGAGATGGTACAAATGCAAGTGGTGTTATTCCAAACTACGATAAAACTTATAATAGATTAACAGTTGATATGAATTATACAGTAACTATGACAGTTTATGCAAATTCAGGATGTTCTGCAACTTCAACAGTTTCTTTATTTGTGCCAAAAAAATAATTATGAATTTTGATAATTTTAATTGGGCAGATTATTTGGGTTTATTTGGTGCCTTTTTAAGTGCCATAACATTTATTCCACAAGTAATTCAAACCTATAAAACAAAAAGTGTAAAAGATTTAAATTTTGGAATGCTACTCATAATACTTTCAAGTGTAATAGTCTGGTTAATTTATGGATTCGAAAAAAATTTATTACCCGTAATTATTGCCAATAGCATTATATTAATTCTATGTTCAATACTCTTATACTTTAAAATAATTTATAAAAAATTAAATTAAAATAACAAGCTTATTTTTGTGCATAAAGTTTTTAGTATTTAACTATGTCCGTATTTAATCAAAACCGCAGCAGGGTTGTTCAAACGATATTTGTAACGGTTTTTGTTTTAATCACATTACAGCTTATTAATCTACAAATTATTTCTTCAAAATATAGAAGAGCGGCAGATGATAATGCCAATCTACGAAAAGTTATTTATCCTAACCGAGGAATTATTTTCGACAGAAAAAATAATAGTCTTTTAGAAAATGTTATTATGTACGATTTAATAATAACACCATCTGAAACAAAAAGTTTAGATACACTTGCTTTTTGTAAGATGATGGAAATGGATTTAATAACGTACAAAAAAAGAATTATTAAAATTCTTAATAAAACTGGAAGTTGGGTAAAACCTGGAGTGTTTGAACCACTATTAAGTCCAGAAAAATATGCTCGACTTTCAGAAAATATGTATCGCTTACCCGGTTTTTTATTAAGTGAAAGATCTGTTAGAGCATACCCCTATAATGCAGCAGGAAATGTGTTAGGTTATATTGCAGAAGTTGACACCAATTTTTTAAAAAGACATAAAGAAGAGGGATACGAAATGGGTGATTATGCTGGTATGACAGGGCTTGAGCGATCTTACGAAAAAGTTTTAATGGGGCAACGCGGGGTTCAAAAACTTATAAAAGACAAGCTTAGTAGAAACATGGGCTCTTACGAAAATGGTGCATTTGATACCATGGCAGTTGCAGGAAAAAATTTGTACAGCAGTTTAGATATAGAACTTCAACAATTAGGAGAAAAATTAATGACCGATAAGGTTGGAAGTATAATTGCAATCAACCCAAAAACTGGAGGCATACTTTGTATGATTAGTGCCCCAACATATAATCCAAATTTTCTTACTGGCCCCGATAGAAGAAAACATTTTAGCAGATTGTTTGTTGACCCAAGAAAACCATTAATGAATCGCCCTGTTTTTAATCGCTATTCACCTGGGTCAACATTTAAAACAGTTGTAGGAGTTATAGGATTAGCTGAAAAAGTAATTGACGAAAATTATTCCTTAGCATGTGGTGGAGCTTATTGGGGCTGTGGTAATGGCAAACCAAAATGTTTAGATAAGGGTGTATTTAATATAAAAACTGCAATTGCACATAGTGATAATACTTTTTTTGCAACAGTATATAAAAAAATACTCGATCAAAATAAATTTGAAAAAACAGATTCTGCACTTGATGAATTTAATAGATATGCCTATTCTTTTGGATTAGGAAAAAAACTTGGAGTTGATTTGCCATCAGAAAATTCAGGGAACATTCCAACCTCATCTTTTTATAGAAAAATGCATGGAAATAAATGGAACTCTTGTAATATTATTTCCAACGCAATTGGGCAAGGCGAAGTGGGTACCACATTAATGCAACTCGCAAATGTTATGACCTTAATAGCAAATAAAGGCTGGTATTATACACCACATTTAATAGATTCTATTGAAGGTGGCGATGAGTATAAAATATTAGATAAATATAAAATAAAACATCATGCATTAGATATTCCAGATAGTGTTTTTAATATTGTGCACGATGGTATGCAAGGTGTAATGGAATATGGAACTGGTGCTGGTGTTAAGATTGAGGGAATAACCGTTTGTGGTAAAACGGGTACAGTTGAAAATTATTACAAAGGAGAAAAACAAAAAGACCATGCTTTTTTCGGAGCTTTTGCACCAAGAAATAATCCTACAATTGCTATTGCTGTAATCTGCGAAAATGCTGGATTTGGCTCTCAATCTGCAGCACCAATAGCTAGTTTACTTATCGAAAAATATTTAAGAGATAGTATTAAAGGGGACGAAAGAAAAAAATTAAAAGAAAGAATTACGAACACAAAATTAATTCCTAAATTAATGCAGATTGATATTGATAAAATGGATGCAGCAAGAAAAGCAAAAGAAGATTCTTTACATACTATAGCAGATATGGATAAAGAAATTAGAGATACTACTGAATTAGAAGTTGAAATAATTAAACCCATAAAAATCTCCAAGCCTTTATCTGATAAAAACAAAGACTCAACACCAAAGAAAGATTCACAACCTACAGCAATACTTACAGATAAAAAGCAGTTTAAAATAAAACGATAATGCAATTATTTAATGCTTTTCAACGTAATGTTAATAATATTAAAATGCACTTATAAAAAAATAAAATCTAAATTTAGCAAACTTCTATTTTATGCAATGGAGAAAATTTAATGGCGAGGCACTACATCTTCCAATTAAAGAATCTGTAACCGAAACTATAATTAGAGAAACAAACAATGGTGTTAAACTTAAAGTTTGTATTGGCACAGATAGCCAAGTTAAAGGACTTGACACTGAATTTGCAACAGTGATAGTTTTTTTAAGAGAACACAATGGTGGCTTTATGTTCATTCATAATGAAAAAACAAAACAAAAATTTCATATAAAAGAAAGGATGTTAGTTGAAGTAGCCAAGAGCATCGAAATTGCATACGAACTTTGCGATTTATTTATAGAGCATAATATTGAAATGGAAGTGCATGCAGATATTAATACAAACCCACATTTTAAAAGTAACGATGCATTAAAAGAAGCCATGGGCTATATTTTAGGTATGGGTTTTGCATTTAAAGCCAAGCCAGAAGCCTTTGCCAGTAGTTGTTGTGCAGATAAAGTTTGCAACTAATTAAAATTAATTTTACTTTCTTTGTGTAATAATTACTTAAATGAATTTAAATTTAATTTATTGTTACGATGCATATTGTGGTTGGTGTTATGGCTTTTCTAAAGTGATGAACCAGGTAGAAAAAAACTTTGCAAATCAATTTAATTTCGAAGTGCTAAGTGGTGGAATGATTTTACCCGAAAAACCAATTCACATTAATGCAACTGCTGATTATATAAAAGAAAATTATAAAATTGTAGAAGAATATTCGGATATAAAATTTGGTCAAGATTATTTATGGCACATTAACAATCCAGATTTAAGCGATTGGTTTCAAAACAGCCTGAAACCCGCTATAGCATTAAGTATTTTTAAAGAACAGTATCCAGAAAAACAAATTGAATTTATTACAGATTTACAACAAGCATTATATTTTGAAGGAAGAGATTTAACCGACGATGAAGCTTATCGATTTATACTTATTAAGTATAATATAAACGAAGAAGATTTTTATATAAAATTAAAGTCGGAAGAATTTAAGCATAAAGCCGAGTATGATTTTGCATTATGCAAACAGTTAAAAATAACCGGATTCCCTACATTATTAATTCAAAGCAGCGAAACCAAATTATATTTAGTTTCAAGAGGATTTTCAAGTTATCAAGATGTTAAATCAAGAATCGAAAATATATTAAAAGAAATTTCATTAGCAAATAATTAAAATATTTTTATGCCAATAAGAATGGTTGATGACCCAAATGATAATTATAGTAATGAAAATGAAAACACAGGAAGAGGTGGTGGAGGCATTGGTGGTGGCGGTTTTATACAATTTATTCCAATGATTCTTGGTTTATTAATTCGAAAACCTATTCTACTTTTAGTTATTGCAATTATAGGCGGGTTTATGTATTTTCAAAACGGATGTAATAGTTCAAATAATTTATTACAATTAGCAACAGGTGGAATTTTAGATCCACAAGAATATAAAAAAGCATCAGTTTATGAAGCATTAGACGAAAGCAAAAATAATTTACCAGAACAAATTTCTTTATTACGTTTTGCTCCTGATAGAAAAAACCAGGGGCAACAAGGTAGTTGTGTTGCATGGAGCAGTGCTTATGCAGCAAGAAGTATTTTAGAAGCTACATCAAACGGAGAAAACCCAAACAACACAGCATTTAGCCCATCTTTTATGTACAATCAAATTGGTTTAGATGGCTGTCAAGGTAGTTATATAATTAGAGCAATGGAGAATCTTACAAAAGTTGGTGCAGTTCCTTTTAATGCATTTCCATATAATGATAAGGATTGTACAACACAACCAAATGGTAGTTTAATTAATGCTGCACAAGATTATAAAATGCTTGGATTTACTCGTTTAACAGGAGAAGAAAGTACAAGTAAATTAGATATTCATGCAATAAAAGATCATTTATCTAAAGATGTTCCTGTGGTTATTGGTATGATGGTGGGAGGATCTTTTATGCAACAAATGCATGGTCAAGAAATTTGGCATCCAAAAGATGAAGACTATAGTATGATGGGATTTGGAGGCCATGCCATGTGTGTTATTGGTTATGATGACAGAAAAGAAGGAGGTGCTTTTCAAATAATGAATAGCTGGGGAAACGATTGGGGTAATAATGGAATTGGTTGGGTTTTGTATAAAGATTTTAAACACTTTGTTAGAGAAGCATATGGGTTAAACCCAATGCCAAAAAGCGGTTCGGCAATTGCAGAAAATTTATCATGCGATATTGGTTTAGTAAACGAACAAAAAAAATATATTCAATTAAAATATATTAAGGAAAATATATTCGAAACCGTTTCACCAATTGCAAAACTGAGTAAATTTAAAATTGAAGTAAAAAATAATTCGCCTTGTTATGTTTATGTAGTTGGGCAAGAAACAGACGGAAGTAGTTACGTTT
>JANOVK010000278.1:0-2279 GCA_031417315.1 Chitinophagaceae bacterium
ATAATATATTTATAATTAATAATTTCACTTGAAAATAATTATTATTATCCCCATTTTTATAAAACATGCTGATATACCCATTTCCAGTCATAGCATTTTGAAAACTCAAACCACTGACAGTATTATTATACGGAACCCCATTGTTATTAATTGCATTTGAGCAAGCATGTAAATACGCTGCTGATCTATTATCAGGTTTATACCAAAAATTTGGTTTATTATTTAATATATCATTTAGAGTATTGTTTACAGGACAATTAGTATACTGCTCAAAACTGGGGTTGGGTACTAAATTTATTTGTGCATTACCATTATTAAAGTATAAACAAGCCAATACAACAAAATATTTATTATAATGGCTTGTTATTTTTTTATACCATATCATTTTTACTCTATTAATAGTTTTTCTACTTTAGAAACATTATCGGCAGTAAATACTTTTACTAAATAAATTCCTTTTTGCAATTTAGTTAAATTCCTTCGCCGCAACGTCTCCTTGCAAAGCTTTGTGTGTTAGCCAAGGGACGTTGTGGTTTCTACTCATCTTCAAATTTTTATAATTTTTATTACTTAAATTCTCTGTTCACCTGTTAATAATATTTTGCAGAGCAATATCATCGATGTTAGCAATATTACGTCTTACTGATATTAAGCAAATATATAATTGTTGAGCTTTGTACTTACCTATTGGCACAACGTCATTTGGCTAACTCAAAAGCCATTTAAGGAGACATGCAGGGAAAGGATTTATTATAAAAAAGTACAGCTGCCCGAATTTTTTCGTAAAACATTTGTTAAATCCTTTATTAAATGTACTGACTAATTTTCATTTTTTGTTATTTGCAACTTTAAGGCATCATCTTTGAATAATAAAAATGTAAAAACAATTTAGATATGAAATTAAAACAAGTTTTATCAATTGTAGTTATTAGCTCTGTTACAGCAATAGTAAGTGTTTGGGCTTTTGGAAAAATAACTCAAAAAACATTTTCTGGCACACAAGAACCTGGAAAAATTCCTGCAAATTATGCAGGTTATTTTGGCAATAATAATGTACCAGCTTCTTTCGATTTTACAGCTCCAGCATCAGCTGCAACTCCTGCAGTAGTTCACATCAAAACAAAAACAAAAGCAAAACAAATTACAAACAATTTACCCAATAGACAGAGAAACCCACTTAGTGATATGTTTGGAGGAGATATGTTTGATGAATTTTTTAATGGTCCGAGAATGTCAATTATACCAGAACAAAGAGCCAGTGGAAGTGGTGTAATTATTAGTGAGGATGGATATATAATTACAAATAATCATGTGGTTAATGGGGCAGATGAAATAACAGTTACCTTAAATAATAAAAAAACTTTTAAAGCTACTGTTATTGGTACAGATGCCAATACAGATTTAGCTGTTATAAAAGTAGATGCAAGCAATTTACCTTATTTAATTTATGGTAATAGTGATGAAACAAAATTAGGTCAATGGGTTTTGGCAATTGGTTATCCATTAAATTTAGATGTTACCGTAACTGCTGGAATTATTAGTGCAAAAGCAAGAAATATTGGCATCATTAATTCAAATAATAATGCAGATGCTAAAGCACCAGTTGAAAGTTTTATACAAACCGATGCTGCTGTAAACCCAGGAAATAGTGGTGGTGCTTTGATAAATATTAATGGAGAAGTGATAGGAATTAACTCTGCAATAGCATCTCAAAATGGAAGTTATATTGGCTATTCGTATGCAATACCAATTAATTTGGCTAAAAAAGTTGTAAACGATATTATAAAATTTGGAACTGTACAAAGAGCTTACTTAGGAATTTCTTATCCATCAGAATTAATTTCTGAAGAAGAAAAAAAGAAAGAAGGAATTAAAGATGGTGAAGGAGTATATGTAACAGCAGTTATGGAATCGGGAAGTGCTGCTGCAGTAGGTATTAAAAAAGGTGATTATATTACAAAAATTAATGGTGTTAAAATTAATTCTGGTCCAGAAATGGCTGAACAAATTGCTAGATTTAAACCCAACGATAAAATTTCAGTAACCTATAATAGAGATGCTAAAGAAAATACAGTAAACTTAGTTTTAAAAAATAAATTAAACACTACTGCAGTTGTAAAAGGAAGTACAAATTTGGAAAAATTAGGTGGAGAATTTGCGACTGTAGATAAAAAAATTGCTAAAGAAAATGAAATTGATGGTGGCGTTGTAATTAAAAAAATTAGTTCAGGATCTTTACAGAAATCAAGAATACAAGAAGGGTTTGTAATAACATCTAT
>JANOVK010000279.1:0-24740 GCA_031417315.1 Chitinophagaceae bacterium
AGTTTTACTTTGGGTGCTGTTGCTTTATTTATAATATCAGCCACTCGTAAATACAATCGTTTTCCTAAATTTCCACCAGGATGATATCGTGCAAAATCTTCAATCTTAAATCCTTTTACTTCCATTAAAGCAATAGCTAAAGCATCTCCCATCACCATTTGAGCAGTGGTTGATGTTGTGGGTGCTAAATTATTTGGGCAAGCTTCTTGGCTTACAGTTGAGTTAATAATAATAGTTGCATTTTGTGCTAAATAACCTTGTAAGTTACCTGTAATTGCAATTAAAGTATTACCAAAATTTTTTATTAAAGGCACTAAAACTTTTATCTCTGCACTCTCGCCACTTTTACTAACAATAATTACAATTTCATCTTTTTGCACCATTCCTAAATCTCCATGTATAGCATCTGCTGCATGCATAAATAAAGAAGCTGTACCCGTTGAGTTTAGCGTAGATACAATTTTTTGTGCAACAATGGCACTTTTACCAATACCACTAAAAATTACTCTTTTATTTGTTTGATGAATTAAATTCACTGCTTTTACAAAATCATCATTTATAAAAGATTTTAGTTCGTTAATTGATTGAGCTTCTAACTCAATAGTTTTAAGTGCTACGTTAATAATGTTTGAATACATTGTTGCAAAATTAAGGATGCGTTTGAACCAAAACACAATTTATTCATCTCTATAATTACATTCTATAAATTTGTTTCAATAATTTATAGAAAAAATGAATAGACCATTAGTGTTTCCAAAGTCTGAAGTTGATGATATTGAATTACAAAAATTGATTTTATTTTATAATGAAACATTAGGTTTTTGTCCCAATAGTGTAAAAACTATGCATATAAGACCCAAGATAGCCACTGCTTTTATTGAAATGAATAAAGCTGTTATGGAAAATCATGGCAGCGTTACAAGTGTTTTAAAAAGATTAATTGGATATATAAGTAGTAATGCTGCAGGTTGCAGATACTGCCAAGCACACACCATTCGTGCAGCAGAAAGATATGGTGCAGCACTTGAACAATTAGAAAATATTTGGGAATATAAAACACATGCAGCATTTTCTGATGCTGAAAAAGCAGCTTTAGATTTTGCTTTAGCAAGTTCTGTAATTCCAAATAGTGTAAGTGATGAAATTGCTGAAAATTTAAGAACTTATTGGGATGATGGTGAGATTGTAGAAATTTTAGGCGTAGTTGCTTTATTTGGATATTTAAATAGATGGAACGATTCGATGGGAACAGAAATGGAAAATGGTGCAATTGAATCGGGAGAAAAATTATTAACAAAAAGTGATTGGACAATTGGGAAACATAGTTATAAATAACTATTTAATAAACGCTTTTGCTTCTTCGCCTTCTTTTTTATATGCACGAAACATAGATGACGAATTAAATTGCATAGTAATATTTCCTTTTTTATCAATACCAATTAAGCCACCAGAAGCTTTTTGATTTTTTAGTTTGGTATTTACAATATAATTAGCAGCAGAGTCTATTGATTCTTTTAAATATTCCATTCTTGCAGCAACATCATAGGCAACAACATTTCTTATAAAATATTCTCCATGACCGGTGCAAGAAATTCCACAATTATTATTACTTGCATAAGTGCCTGCACCAATTATTGGGGCATCTCCAATTCTTCCCCATTTTTTCATACTCATGCCACCAGTTGAAGTACCAGCAGCAATATTTCCTTTTCTATCTCTTACAACACAACCTACAGTTCCAAATTTCGATTTTTTTATTTTCTCAATTTCTTTTTGCCATAGTATTAAAGCTTTTGGAGTAACAAACCAATTAGGTGGCATTTTTTCTAATTTTTGTTGCGTTGCAAATTGTTCTGCTCCTTCTGTTGCTAAAAAAACATGCACTGTACTATCCATAACTCTTCGTGCAGCAGTAATTGGATGACGCGTTGTTGTTAAACCTGCAACAGCACCAGCTTTCGTAGTTTTTCCATCCATTATAGAAGCATCCATATTTACCGTCCCATCTTCACTTAAAACTGAACCTCTACCTGCATTAAATAAAGGATTATCTTCTAAAATTTGAATACATAATTCTACCACATCAACAGCATTTTTATTTAATTGCAATAATGAATCTCCAAAATAAATTACTTGATTAAGGCTTGCTATATACATTGAATCTAGTTCTAAATTTTTACCATAATCATAAAAACCAGCCCCTCCATGTATTACAATTGAATATTTTTCTTGTTTAATATTTGATGAGTGGTTATTGGATACGCTACAAGAAATAACTGCAAAAAACAGCAAGAAGAAAATGAAATATTTTTTCATAATAAAAATTAAATTAGCCAAAAATCAATCCAAGTATCAAACATACTCCAACAATTATTGGAGATGATATTTTTGTTTTATGCAAAACAAAAAATGTTGTTAGTGCTATAAATCCTGAAGTCCAACCTTGCAGTTTATTTTCAAATAAAGGAATGATACAAATGTCTTTTAATAAATATAAAATGGCACCCACCATAATACCAACAACTGCTGCATTAATACCTTCTAATGAACGATAAATTACTGCATACTTTTTTAAATTATGCCATACGGGAAAAAAGAAAAGTACAAGTAGTGCACTAGGTAAAAAAATGGCTATGGTTCCTAACGCACATCCTAAGAATTGAATAAAACCACTGCTTTCGTTTCTTAACAACATGCCTCCTGTATAAGCACCAATAGAAAATACCGGACCCGGAATGGCTCTTACAAATCCATAGCCAGTTAAAAAATCAGATTTATCCATTTCTAATACATCTCTACTTGTATTTTTTACACGTTCTGTTTTTGGTCTTACAACATATTGTTCATACATCATTGGCATTAAAACGTCTCCACCACCAAAAACTAAACTACTAAACCGATAATTATTTTCAACTAGATTAAAAAGTTTTTTATGTTTCCAATCATTTTTAGATGCTGTTTCACTTAAATATCCAGCAACTAAAAACAAAAAAATAAATAATAAAAAATTTCCCCACTTTATTTTTTTGGGCGTATTGCCAATTTGTGGAATTCTTTTTCTACTAAAATTAGTAATAATACCTGCACAAATAATTACAGCAGGAAAAACCCATGGAAATTTAAATAATAAAAATGTAGCAATAGAAGCTGCTAATAATATTACTTGAGTAATGGTATTTTTTATACTGATTTTAAATAACCGCCATGCCGAATACATGATAAATCCAACCGCCATTGGTTGAACAAAATTGAAAATATGTAAAGCGATATTTTGATATTTTAAATAATGAATTAAAAAAGATAATGCCCCCATTATTATACTTGCAGGTGTTACCCAAATTAATAATGTTAAAAATGCAAGAGGCAAACCACCACGTTTATAACCAATTAATGTTAATGTTTGAGTGGATGAAGCACCGGGCAATAAATTACAAAAAGCATTAAAATCGAGCAACTCTTTTTCTGTTATATCTCTACGCTCATGCACAAATGTTTTAAGCATCATTCCATAATGCCCTTGGGGTCCACCAAAAGCAGTTAAGCTATGAATTAAAACATTTTTTAAAAAAGGTATATGACGAAAAAGCACCATTAGTTTAAATAGAATGTTAAAGTAACTACTTTAATAATATAAAATTTATTTTAAATTGAGTTAGTTGTACAATAATAAAAATACATTATTTAATACAATCTGATATAAACAGATTCGTTATACAGAAACTTATTTTACATTTGCACTATGTTCGATAATTACGATATAAATGTAAAAGAGTTAATTTCTACAAAAACCAACTCGATGCATAATTATCCATTTAATTTAATTGTGTGGAATGATGAAGTAAATACTTTTGATTGGGTAATAGATTCTTTAATGGAAGTTTGCAATCATTCAGAAGAGCAAGCAGAACAATGTGCTTTATTTATTCACTTTAAAGGTAAATATCCCGTAAAAAATGGCGAATTTGATGCCATAAAAATTATGTGTGAAGCCATTTGCGAAAGAGGAATTAATGCCACCATTGAAGAATTAGCAAACAGCAATCGCTAATACAATAATCTTACTTTTATTGTTTCTTTTATTTGCTTTAAAAGCTCTATTGCTTGTGTAGAAATTTTTTTGTCTACATCTAAAACAACATATCCAATTAATTCATTGGTATTTAAATATTGGCTTAAAATATTTATTTTATTTTTTGAAAGTGCACTATTAATTGCACTTAAAACTCCTGGAACATTGTTATGCAAATGTAAAATTCTATGAGTGCCAGCCACAGGCGGTAAACTTATTGCTGGTATTGTGTGAGATCCACTTGTAATTCCTTTTTCTAAATAATTAAATAATTTATTACTTACATCTTCTCCAATATTTTCCTGTGCCTCTTCTGTACTACCTCCAATGTGAGGCGTTAAAATAACATTAGACAATCCTTGCAGTGGAGAAGAAAATTTATCGCCAGTTTTTTCAGGTTCAACTGGAAAAACATCAACAGCAGCACCACTTAATTTGCCTTCTTTTAATACTATTGCTAAGGCATTTAAATCAACTACATTTCCTCTGGCATAATTAATTAAAATGCTTCCTTGTTTAAAATGTTTTAGTGTGTTTTTATTAATTAAGTTTTCTGTAGATGCACTTTCGGGTACATGTAAAGTAACAATATCTGCTTTACTTACAACATCTTTTAAAGATGAAGCTGATGAAGCATTGCCTAATGGCAGTTTAGTTTCTATATCATAAAATAATACTTTCATCCCTAATCCTTCTGCAAGTACACTAACTTGAGAGCTTATATTTCCATAACCAATTATTCCCAAAGTTTTTCCTCTTAATTCAAAACTTCCTTTTGCATCTTTTAACCAAATGCCATTATGTGCAGCAATATTTTTATCTGTAATTTTTCTAATTAACATTATTGAAATTCCAATTACTAATTCTGCAACAGATCTTGTATTACTATAGGGAGCATTAAACACAACCACACCTTTTTTTGTAGCAGCTTTTAAATCAACTTGATTAACCCCAATACAAAAACAACCTATAGCTTGTAGCTTTGGAGCGGCTTCTAATATTTTTTTTGTGATTTGTGTTTTTGAACGAATGCCTAATAAATGAACATTTTTTAATTCTTTTATTAATTCATATTCACTTAATGCACCATTTAATTTTCGAACATTAGTATACCCTTTTTGTTTAAAATGATTAACAGCTTTATCGCTAATATTTTCTAAAAAAAGTATATTTATTTTTTCTTTTGGATAACTAGTAACACTACTCATGAATACAAAAATAAGATAGTTTGCAAATTAAATTTTATTAAACTATCTTCTACTAATCATTGATGATAATGGATAACGAATATTTTCATATCCCATCATATCTACTTTTATACTTCCAACTGTAATAGGGCTTTCAATCCTTAATGGTATATGGTTTTCATCATCACTAACCCAAACAGTCATGTTTTCTCCACCTTCAAAAATGGTTCCTTTAACTAACAAAGGTTTAAATTTAATTGCATTAAACTTTCCGAATCGAGTTTTGATTTTTTCTTTGCCCTGATACTTTATATATAAACTAAATACCTCGTTATCTAAAAACATATTAAAAGGAATTTTATCTTCGGGCTTATAATTATTAAAGTTAATGTTTCTTGCATAATAAATAGCACTTAAAACATCTTGAATACAATTGGGAACTTTAAAAACTCCTTTGCTAGTTATAGCTGTATTTGTTTTTTGATTAAACGTAACATTATCATACATTTTAAATTCACCTTCATTTACATCTCTTATAAATTTATAGGGTTGTAGTGTTCCTGTATCAATAAAAGATTCATACTTATCTCTTACTTTAAAAATCCAATCGTAACTACTATTACTGGTTCCTTCTCCTACAATATGATAAACTGGATTATTATTTAGCATTTCTAACGATGTTGTAAAACTTGCTGAGCCTGCATTTACATACAATCCAATAACAGAATAATAAATATTATATTCAATTTTTTCGTTAGCATAATAGGCATTGTTTTTTATTCCACAAAAATCGTCGCCAGCCGTAAGCTTTATACTTAATAAGCTAAAAAATATTACTATTAAAACCGATTTATTATTTTTAATCATCACTAAAATTTATTGTTTCTGTTTAAATAATTTTACACTTAACACAAACAAACTCCCTGCCAAAGCGGGTAACAACCTGTTAATAAACCAAATTGCCGAAGCGGTAAAAACAATACCAGCAATATTTGTACTTAATAAACCAAGCAATTGAATACTTATTTGCCCACGTAAACCCAATTCTGTTAAAGTTATTGTTGGAACAATTGCTAAAACTAAAAATATAACACAAATCATTAAAGCAAGTAAAAACACATTTGCATGCACATTAAATACATCTAATAACAACAAATATTGCACAACAAATACAACGTATCTAAAAAAAGATAGTAGCAAAATATTTGTTAAATCTTTAATTGTAAATTCGTCAACTTTTTGAATTAAGTAAGCATATTTTTTAAAGTAGGTTATTTTTTCTACAGCCTTTGTTAACCACGATAAACTAAAATAAACTAAGGTTAATAATACGGTACAAGTTACTAAAACAAACATTAAACCATTATACCAAAATGTACTTAATCCTGCATCTCCAATATCTTTTTCTGCAAATAAAACTCTTGAAAAAATTAGTGCAATTGCTCCTAAAATAAAAGTTACAATTACTTGGCTCATACTACCCACCATGGTAAGTGAAATGGCTCTTAATCTATTTCCATCGTTTAAAAACAAAACACGGCCAACAAATTCTCCTAAATTATTTACTGTATTAAATGCAAATGCTTGCCCACTAAAAACAGCTTTATAGGCTTTAAAAAAACTAACTTTCTGAATTCTTCTAATTAACAACTGCCATTTTCTAGTTTCTAAACCCCAATTTAAAAACATTAATAAAAAAACAATTGAACATTTTATCCATTGCGTAGCATTAAAATTATTTACAATATTTTGCCAAGTTTGTGCTAAATCTTTTTGTTGAATAATATGATTGTAAATAGAAAATGAAAACCAAATAAATAAAATGGGACCAAGAATATAATTGACAAATATTTTTAAATTTTTATTCAATTTTATAAATGAATTTAATATACAGTTTCAAAAATAAGTGCATTACTCTTTAAATACTATTTTAGCAGCGTAGATGAAAGAATCAAATATAATATTGGGCGTTGATCCAGGTACACAACTTATGGGATTTGCATTATTAAAAGTTACAGGAAATAAAACCCAAGTGCTTTTAATGGATGCTTTAAAACTAAATGGACATAAAGATATTTACGAACGTCTAGAGAAAATTCATATTAAAATTACTGAATTAATAAAGCTTTATCAACCCTCAACTTTTGCTATTGAAGCACCATTTTTTGGTAAAAATGTACAAAGTATGTTAAAGCTAGGTAGAGCACAAGGCGTAGCTATTGCAGCAGCAATACAGGGTGGTTTAAAAGTAACTGAGTACTCTCCAAAAAAAATAAAACAATCTATTACCGGAAATGGCAATGCTGACAAAGAACAAATTTGGAAAATGTTACAAAGAGTTTTAAATATTGAAGAGAAGCCTCAATATTTTGATGCAACAGATGCTTTGGCAGTTGCTTTATGTCATCATTACCAATCTTCATCTAAAGTTTTATCTAATGGAAAAAGCTTTAAAGGCTGGGAAGAGTTTATTCAAAAAAATCCTTTAAGAAGTAAATAAAATTTTAAACTTTTTAAGTAGTAGAAATAAAATTATTTACAGAATCTGCAGCTTTATCCCAAGAAAATTGTTGGGCAAATTTTAATCCATTATTAATTAACTCTGTTCTTAATTTTTCATCTTTAAAAATATTTTGCATTTGTTCTGCAATAGATTCAACCGAAGTTGAATTTGCATAAAGCCGATTACTATTCCCTTTAGAATAATTTATAGAATTATTTAATTCAATTACTGGCACTTCACTTTTCATACTATCTAATACAGGCGAATAAAAATTAATGTCATTAAAACAAATTACACAATATGCAGATGCTGTTAGTTTAACAACTTGCTCCATACTATTTTCATTAATAATAATTATGTCATCTTTAAATTTATACAAGTTCAACTTCATTTGTAACAAACTATTCTCAATTGTTTTTATTGATTCAAATACCATTTTCATATTACTATTCTGCCATTTTTTAAAAAGTGAAAATGCTTTTAATAAAATAATAAAACTATCAATTGAAATTAGGCTTGACTTTACTAAAAAATATTCTCTGCTTTCGCAATAGCCATCTTTTACGGCCTGTCTTTCATTAAAATTAATTGGTTTAAATAAATGGTTAGCGGCAATAGAAATTTGTTTAATTTTTTGTTCAGGAATTTGTAAGTTTTTAATTAATTCAATTCCTGTATCGTGTGAGAAAACAATAATTTGATGTAATTTTTTTATTTGCTTTTGAAATCGATTTGTTTCATTATTTGTTTTAAATAATACTTGTGGAATAGTACTGCTTTTAATATTTTTTTCGTTAAAGTGAATTACAATATTTGGTTGTAATTTTTTAAGAACTTTGGCAAAATAAAATCTATTCCAAAGCCACTCAGTAATTACATTTCGTTTCTGTAGAGGAATAAATATTTGATGTATATTTTTTGAAAAACTAAAGTCGATTTCTATATGTTGATTAAAAATGAAATAAACTTGAGTTTGATTATTTTTATCTAAAATTTTACCAAATATTTGATTAATAAAATAGTAAAAATTATAGAGTTTACTTTTATGTATTCCTGAACAATTTACTACAATAATCATTTTACAAAGAAAGTTATGATAGATTTAATTATATATAACTAAAGAGGCATTGAATTTTGCCTCTTTAGTTTTAAAATTATTTAATAGTTTTCCAAACTCCTTCGTTTACTTTAACTGGATATTTCTTTTTTAAATTCGCTACCCAAATTTGTTCAAGTTGTTGTTGATATTCATTCATAACCAATCCTCTCGAATCTTCAAAACTTCTAGGTTCAATTTCATTAAAAATTTTAGTAACGTATAAAAAACTATACGAATCGTCCGTTCCATTTTTTTCCAACTCACTTATAAAACCTATTTTCTTTTCTATTTCTGTTTTAATTGGTAATTGGTCAAACTCATATCTGCCACTATCTGCAGCAGCTTTTGCCCCTTCTTCACTAATGTAATTTCTCCATTCACTTGGATTTGTTTTTATTTTATCGAACAATTCACTTGCTACAGTTTTACTGTTAGCACTAATAGAAATTGCAGCAATACCTGGTTGCCATTTAAATTTATCTTTATTTAAATTGTAATAATTTTTTAATCCAGTTGTATCAGTAGATGCTTTATTCCAAACATTTTTATCCATTGCTGCAAATAATAAATTAGCATCGTTAAACTCGTTTAGCTGAGATTGAATTGATTTATTATATAATTCGATAGTAGACCTATAGTATTCGCCAATGCTTGCATCTTCAAACATTTTTATTAATTCCTTGTAATTTTTGTTTCCATTTTCGGTGCCAGAAAATCGAACATTTTTTACATACTGAATAAAATCTATTAATTTATAATTTTGTTTTTTAAATGAGAAGAGTATTGTAGAATCGTTAGCCAATGCTAATAAATCATCAGTACTTTTATCTTCGATAGAACTATCAACAAATGCCCAAGTAGCAGACTCGTTGTAAAAAGCTTTTCTAAATCCGGTTAAGATTTTCCATTTTTCAAGCAAGTTGCTTTTTGCAATAATTAATCTATCGCTATTGTCTAATTTCGATTTTAATAATGCAACATAATTTATATCGTCCATTGTTTTAGCAATCGGAATTATTTCAATTAATTTAAGCATATGAATTCCATAATCTGTATAAATTAACGAGGAATAGTCGCCATTGTTTTTTAATGAAAATATTTTTTCTTCAAAACTTCTGTTATATTTTCCTAACCCAATTTCTCCCATTTCTCCTTTGTTATTTGCTGTAGAATAATCGTTACTATACTCTTGTGCAAGCATTCCAAAATTTTCGCCACGAATTACTTTTTTAAAAACCTCATTTGCTTTTATTTCTACTCCATCTTTTTCTTCTTTAGATGCATTGGGTGGGTACGATAATAATATCTGTGCCATTTTTCTCTTTCCTGCAGCTGGCCTTTCGCTAATATTTTTAAAAATATGCCATCCATAAGCACTTTTATATGGCAAAGAATAAGCACCTTGTTTTATATTATAAATTACATTTTCAATTTCGTAGGGTAAAGAAAAAACTGTGATGTAGCCAATGCTTCCGTTTGCTTTTTTAATGGCCTCGTCATTACAATATTTATTTAAAACTTCTTCGAATAATTTGCCTGATTTTAAATCGCTGTAAGCATTGTTAATACTTACTTTGGCAACTTCATCTTCATTATTTGTTGCAATAAATATTTGTGCTACATCAATATCTTTTTGGCTTCTTGCAAAAGCTTCTTGTAATAATGTTTTGGCATTAGCTTCATCATTTATTACAGTTTCTGCAATTTGTTTTTTAAAGTTCTCGCTTTCTAATTTAAATGTTTTTTCATCTTGCAGCTTTTCATCATAAGCACTTTGCACTTTAAGTTTAAAGTTTATGTAAAGATTTTTATACTCTTCTAACGCTTTTTTTCTATCAGCGTTGCTACTTGGGTTTTTATTAAATGCAGCTAAAAATTCTTGCTTGGATACAGATTTTTTCCCGTAAGTAAAAAGAGTTTGGGCATGGGTATTGATTGCAGAAATAGAAATCAATAAAATTAAAATTTTCCTCATTAATTATTACAATTATTTATTCAACTGTTTTAGTTTCTTAGTAATTAAATCATCAAATTGATGTATTGAAAGATGCTTGCCAACAATTCTTTTATCAGCATCTAATAAATAAAATACTGGAGTTTTAGTTAAATCATAAGCTTGTCTAAAATTTGGTAAACCTGCTTTTTCGTTGGCTTCTTTTGCAGCCTTGGTTTCATAAACATAAAACCAATCAGATGGAAGATTTTTTTCTTTAATAAACTTTTTTAAATCTGGCAACAAATCATCTTTTGAGGTTATGCTATAAACGGTAACTCCTAACGATTTCCAACGAGCTTTATAAATAGAATCTACTACTGGTAATTCTGTTCTACAATGCCCACAAGTTGGGTCCCAATAAGCAATAAAAGTAAATGCAGATTTAATACTATACATTGAAATTACTTTACCAGTTGTATCAGTTAAATCTAACGATGGAGCAATATTTCCCATTTGATTAAGCATCAAACTATAGCCCCTATCAATAATAGTTTTTCTCGATTTACTATCTAAGTATATAGTATCTCCATTTAAATAATACTCAGTAAAAAGTTTTACAAAAACTTTATCCTGACCCATATAATCTGGTGAAATATATTTATTAGTAAATTTTGTAAGTAAGTAAGCATACATTTCTTTTGACTCTCTTGCAGAAAGCAACATATATTGAATTTCTGGAATTATACTATCGGCTTCTGGAGATACATAATACTTTAAATAATCATCAACTTTAGGTTCAAAAAATGGTGTACGTAATAATCTTTCATCTGCAAAAACCACATCATCCCAAAAATGATCTTTAACAAATCTGTAAGGATAACTTGAATCAGCTTTTTTTGTTATTGGGTCAATAGGAATTTCAGGTGCTTCGGGTCTTCTCATTGCAGAAAGTAAAGCAGCCATTAATGTGTTAGGATATTCAACAATCATATCATCTCTTACTTTAAGCAATTCATCATTTTTAATTTTATATTGTTTTCTTATTCTTATTGTATCTTCTTTACTAACATTATTTAAGCTATTACTAATTGTTGTTAGTTCTGCTCCAACAGCACTTGTTTTAGTAGAATATAATTTAAACAAATCATTATCGGGAGAACCATTAATAACAAATTTATCTTTACGAACTGTGTCGCCAATTATTTCAAAATGTTGCACTTCGCCAATTAATAATTCAAATTGAATACTATAGGCTTGAGAAACTACAAAATAAATTCCTCCAATTAATTTTTTATCTCCAACAAATCTTCCTTTACAATTTTCATCTAGTAAACACGAATCCATAATGGCTTTACTTTTTCCATAATAACATCCCAAATAAGCTTTTTGATTTTTTGCTGGAGTTAATGTAATGGCAATATCATGCCCATTTTTTTCTGTTAAATTAATTGAAACTTTGTTTTGTTTTAAACTTGAATTTGTTTTTACCTCTTTTTTTAATGATTTACTATTCCCTTTGGTATTTGTTTGAGAAAAGCTAAAACTATTAATAAATAAAAATGTAACTAAAGTAACCAAATGCTTCATCTGTAATTTTTTAAGGTGTAAAAATATATAAAATCATAAAAAATATTTTTAATATTAAAACATTAAGAAGATTTTAAGATGAAAATACTCTCTTTCTATTCATCTAAAGTTTTAACTTATAGTATGTTTAATGATTATTTTAAGCATTTTTGCAAAAATCAAACCAAAGTGTATGAAGTTTAGAAATTTTAAAATGGTTGGGTATGTAGTTTATGGTCGTGGAAGTTTTAATCAATTGAATGAAATACTTGCACCACAAAGAAAAATAAACTCACCTATGATTTTTTTGGTGGACCATTTTTTTGAAGGAAAGCCCTTAATAAACAGAATTCCATTGCAAGGAAATGATAAATTAATTTTTGTTGATGTTACTTATGAACCAAAAACTACTCAGGTTGATGCTTTAGCAAAACAATTAAAAGATGAATATGGAACCATTAGTGGGGTTATAGGAATTGGTGGTGGTAGCACATTAGATTTAGCCAAAGCAGTTTCTTTAATGATGAATAATTCAGGCTCTAGTGCAGATTATCAGGGTTGGGATTTGGTTAAAGATGCTGGAGTTTTTAAAGCAGGAATTCCCACTTTAAGTGGCACTGGTGCAGAGGTTTCTAGAACTACAGTATTAACAGGGCCCACAAGAAAATTAGGGATGAATAGCGATTTTACACCCTTCGATCAAATTATTTTAGACCCAGAATTATGTAAAGATGCTCCAATAAATCAGCGTTTTTATACAGGCATGGATTGCTACATTCATTGCATAGAAAGTTTAACAGGAACTTTTTTAAACGAGTTTAGTAAAAGTTATGGCGATAAAGCTTTACAACTTTGTAGAGATGTTTTTTTAAGTAATGAACAATGGAATGATAGTTTTGATGATAAGTTAATGATGGCTTCTTATGCTGGTGGAATGAGCATTGCTTATAGCCAAGTTGGAGTTGCACATGCAGTAAGTTATGGCCTTAGTTATTTATTAGGTACAAAACATGGAATTGGGAATTGTATTGTGATGAATCATTTACAAGAATATTATCCAAATGGGGTTGCAGAGTTTAAATTAATGGTTGAAAAAAATAAAATTGATATCCCCACAGGAATTTGTAGTGGCTTAACAGATGAACAATTTGAAACTATGATGAATGTTAGCCTTGGCATGAAACCACTTTGGGAAAATGCCTTAGGAACAAATTGGGAAAGTATAATGACGAGAGAAAAATTAAGGGCACTTTACGAGAAGTTATAATTTATATTTATTCAGATTTATAAACCTTAATTTGTAACCTACAAATTTTTAAATGCAACCTAAAACTTATACTTTATTATTCGTTCTAGTTTTTTCAACATACACATTTTCACAGCCTATCCAAAAAGCAACAATTGATGCTTTAATGATTACAAAAATGGCAGAGAAATATCATGTAAAACCACGTCTGCTAAACGATGAGTTTTCAAACGATGTTTATACTACATTAATTAAAAAATTAGATAATGAAAAACTATTTTTTACACAAGATGATATAAAACAATTTGAAGTATATCGTTTTAAAATTGATGAAGAAATTGCTACACAAAAAACAAATTTCCTCCAGCTTCTTATTACCATTTACAATTTACGTTTACAACAATTGGATACGATGGCTGAAAATATTTTAAAGTTGCCTTTCAATTTTAACATACCAGAAAAATATACAGTTCAAGAAGATACTTCATACCCTGTAAACATTTCTACACAAAGATTAAAGGTTTATAAAAAATTTAAATATTCAATTGCACTAAACATAAGTGAGCTTTTGTTTGATGTTAAAGAAAAATCAAGACAAAAACATATTATTGATAGTGTTCAAATTATTAACAGAAAAAAAACATTAGTACAATTTAAAAGAAATATTCAAAAAGAAATTCAATCTGTAGGCGGAATTACACAAATAATTTGTAACCAATATTGTAAAACAATTGCAAGTTGTTATGATCCACATTCAGAGTATATGACACTTAGTGATAGAGAAAATTTTGAAAGTCATCTTGGTAAGAAAAAAATGATTTTTGGATTTAATTTAGATGACGACGATGATGGAAATGTAACTATAAATAAGTTGGCTCCGGGTAGTTCTGCTTTTAAAAGTGGGATGATAAATAAAGGTGATAAAATAATTTCAATTCAGTGGGAAGGTTCACAACCAATTGATTTAAGCAACGCATCTGCTGATGAAATTGAAGAAATATTAGATGCAAATAATCACACAAAAGTAATACTCACTTTTCTTAAAGCTGATGGAACAAAAAGACAGGTTGAATTAGCCAAAGAACAACAAACCGATACGAATAATGATAATAAAGTAAAAAGCTATTTATTAAAAGGACAAAAAACAGTTGGTTATATTTCTTTGCCTTCGTTTTACAATGATTGGGAAGATAAAAATAGTATTAATGGTTGCTCAAACGATGTTGCAAAAGAAATTTTAAAACTTAAAAAAGAAAATATTGATGGACTAATTTTGGATGTTAGATACAATGGTGGTGGCTCTGTAATGGAAGCAGTAGATTTAGCTGGAATTTTTATAGATGCTGGTCCTATTGCTCAACTAAAACTTAAAGAACCAAAACCCATTACATTAAAAGATGGCAATAGAGGAACCATTTATGATGGCCCATTAACTTTATTAGTTAATGGTTTTAGTGCATCGGCATCAGAAATTCTTGCGGGTGTTTTTCAAGATTATCATCGTGCATTAATTGTAGGGAGTAATACTTACGGAAAAGCAACTGGACAAATTATTTTACCCCTCGATACAACTATTATTTTAAAGGAATATATTAACAAGGAACAAGCTGAAACATCATTAAAATTAACTATTTCACAAATTTATCAAGTATCAGGAACTACAGCACAATTTAAGGGAGTAACTCCGGATATTATTTTACCAGATGCAACTGATGCTTATGAAAACAAAGAAAAAAATGAACCCTTTGCTATTAAAGCAAATAATTTAGAAGCAAATAAATATTATTTACCTAATAAAGCATTGCCAATTGATTTATTAAAAGAAAAAGGAAATTTTTATCAGAAAGAAGAAGAATATTTTTCTACAGTTACTAGATTTATTAATAAAAGAAAAACGAATGTAGGCAAAATAGATATATCGTTAAAAATTGATGACATAATTAAAATAATCTATAAGAATAATGAAGATGATACAGAAGATGAAGAATTAGAATTTAAAAATGATACAACTAATACTCAAATTTTCACTGTAGAAAATCACAAATATGAAAACGAAAGAATAAAGTCTGACTCTAATTTAAAAGATACACCTGATTATTTTAAAAGTTATTTAGTAATGGACCCTTATATAAAAATTGCCTATCAACTTATGTTGTTAATAACAAAATAGTGTTTTATTATTGCTACAAATTATTTCAACTACTGTTATGAAAAAAATAAAATGTTTTCTATTTTCAATAATTGTTTCAACAAGTATATTATCAGCTCAAGACTTAGATCAACCTGGTGCATATATGACTGCTATGCATAATTCACATAAAGAAATGGATCAAAAATATATGGCTTATACAAGTGCTGCTGCACATGGAAAAAGAGCAAAAAAAGTAGAAAAAATGCGTTTACAAGTTATTGAAAGTATTAATAAAACAAAAGATCAAATTATTGATTTGCCTTACTTTAAAACTGATAATAGTTTACGCCAAAGTAATATTGATTATATCAATTTTTGCTTCACAATATTTAATGAAGATTACGCTAAAATTGTAGATAAAGAAGAAATAGCAGAACAATCTTTTGACGAAATGCAAGCTTTACTATTAATGAGAGAAAAGGTTGATGAAAAATTAAAATTAGCAGTTAATAATGTAAATAAAGCTAACAAAGATTTTGCTGCTAAGTACAAAGTGAATTTAGTTGAAGGAGAAAAAGATCCATTGAGTGAAAAAATGGAGATCACAAATAAAGTAAGTAAATATTTCAAACCTATTTTTCTTATTTTTTTTAAATGCAATTGGCAAGACAACTCTCTAACTAAAGCACTAAAAGAAGATAAATTAAACGATGTTGAACAGTCAAGAAATTCAATAATTAAATTTGCCACTGAAGGCTTAATGGCTTTGGAAGCTATACAAACTTTTGAAGGAGACGCCTCTTTAAAAATGGCATGTAAACAAGCTCTTCAAAACTTTAAGAATATTGCAGAAAAAGAAATACCAAAAATTACAGACTACAATTTAAAAAAAGAAAATTTTGAAAAAATAAAAAAATCATTTGAAGAAAAATCTCAAAGCGATAGAACAAAGGAAGATGTTGATGCATATAATAAAGCTGTAAAAGAAATAAATATTGCTGTAAATATTTCAAATGAAGCTTCTGCAAATGCTAACAACAAACGAAATGAAGCATATAAAGTTTGGGAAGACGCTGTAAAAACGTTTTACGATACTCATATTCCTTATTATAGATAAATAACTATAATTTAAACCCAATCGTCATCATTACATTTTGAAGATTTCCTGTTTGAAGAGCAAAAGTATTGGCCACATCATTTAATCTATAAGGGAAATTAACTTCATTCATTATGGTATGTGCAAACGATAAATCAATAAACATTCCATGGTTTCTATAACCAACACCTCCACTTAAAACTAATCTATTCGCTTTTAAATTTTCATCTGCATAAGGGCTTCCATAATATGCAGCACCTAATCTAAATGCAAATGGATCGAACTTTAATTCTCCTCCTATTTTAAAATTCAAATTGCCTTTGTAACTATTTTTTACAACACCATTTAAAGTTTTATAATAACCATCAACAGCATTTCCATTTTCATCTGTTTTACTAAATCTTGCACCTCTATAATTTACAAACTCTATATCTGCACTTAAAAAAGCTCTTTGCTTTTTTGTATTTTCTGTTTCTCTAAAAACATAACTTCCACTTGCAATAATTCTATATGGAGTAGAAATTGTATATTTTCTTTCTCCAGCATTATTATTATTTAAAGCATCGCTGCTCTCAGTATGTGTACCTGCATAGGTTTCTGTATTGGTTGTCATTGATGCACGAATATTGTCTTTATAAGAAATAAACTGTGGTGTATGTATGGCTAATCCTATACGCCAAAATTCTGCTGGTTTGTAAATGGCTCCAAACTTAAAGCCCACTCCAATTCCAGATGAATTTAGTGTTTCAGAATATTTAAAAAATCCAAATTGATTATTAGGGTTTGTGGAAACATCTGTTTCAGCATAATTAAGTTCTCGTTTATAACTTACAATTGGAATATTTAAACTACCACCAAAATAAAATTTATCTTTTAAATTAGTAGCAAATGCAATAGCAATTTCGTGGTAGCCACCTTTTGTAACTGCATCATAATCTTGATTAACTCCTGTTGCAATTGGAACCAAACTTTTGTACCCAATGTGTTTACCTGTAGCATCATTTAATGTATCCACTAAAAAAGTTCTATATGCCAAGGTGGATCCAAATATATAATTTCGCATTGCAGCATTTGTATCGGCTTTATCATTAACTAATTCTTCAATATATTGTTCACTAAACGAACTACTATTATTAAATCCTTTAAAACTGATTCTATTATTATAATTCGCCATTTGATTTACTGAAAATGAAAATGCAGAACTCTTCATTTTTTCTTTTGTATATTGATTTGTTTTTCCAATTACAATTCCACTTGTACCATATTCAAAAGCGGGTTTCTCGTTTGTTGATGAAGTTGTTCTATAATTAAAATTGTTGACGTTGTTTAAATTTCCTAACGATAAAACAATTTCTTTAGTTCTATACAAACCAATTCCAGCAGGGTTTATATGTGCAGCAGAAATATCTCCTCCTAAACTTCCCATAACTCCTCCAATAGCAATAATTCTTGCACTTCCATTTTGAGTAAACCAAGCAGTTCTTAAAGCTTCATCTGGTGTTTGAGCAAAAGAATTACTTACTACTAAACTTAAGATTATAGTATAAATTATTTTCATATAAAAATTATTAATTACCGCCTCTTGGTTTTGATGTGCTACTACCCGAACTATTAAAACCTCCACTATTACCACCAGCACTACTACTTGGTGTTGATGAAGAACCTGAGCCAGTAAAAATTCTTGTTGGATTAGTAATAATTTCTCCAAAAGATGCATTTCGTTTTGTTCTAATTTTTGTGTTGTTCGAATTATTTACACCTTGAGTATAACCAGTTTTAATATTAGAAAAATAATTTGTGTTATTATAAGTTGGATTTGTATATGCCAAAACATTTGAACCAAATGTGCTGCCAGTTTTAATTGTTGGATGTGTGTATGGCACTAAAACATAATAGGGATTGTTCCATCCAAAACCAACAAATGTATTATTCAAATAAGGATTTTGCCAACCGTTATAATAACTATTCCAAGTATTAAAATTATTACAATTGCAATTACAATAATTATAACGTGTATCATGCCAATAATCAAAATCATCAAGCATTTGCCAACGATTTCTATTTCTCACTTTTTGATTTAAATAATTATAATCGTAGTATTTTTTATTATTAGTAATTTCTGATTTCTCTTCACTATCAACTTTTTCTACTTGAACAGGAGAATAGTAAACATCATCAGGAGTTTGAGATGTTTTATACGATGATGAACATGAAGAAAAAAATACTACAAACCCAATTGCAAGAATTAATAATTTGTATTTCATAAATTAAGTTTTAAAAAAGATGAAATTGAACTTGTCATACATTTGCTGCTTAAAGTTCTATACAAAGTGATAACAAAAACTTCACCATCCAACGATTAAGAGAATTAATTTTTGTTAAAAAATGTATAAATCAAAAACAAATTAGAAGTTAGAGATAAAAGTAAATTATGGCAAAAGAGTTAACATCAAGATCGCAAGATTACAGTCAATGGTATAACGATCTTATTTTAAAAGGTGGGTTAGCAGATTATACAGCTGTTAGAGGCTGTATGGTTATTAAACCTTATGGATATGCACTTTGGGAAAACATGAGAGATGTTTTAGATAAAATGTTTAAAGATACAGGACATGTTAATGCCTATTTTCCAATTTTTATTCCAAAAAGTTTATTCGAGGCTGAAGAAAAAAATGCTGAAGGTTTTGCAAAAGAATGTGCAATTGTTACACACTATCGTTTAAAAAATGATCCTTCGAAACCAGGAAAATTAATGGTTGATCCTGAAGCTAAATTGGAAGAAGAATTAATTGTTCGTCCAACTAGTGAAGCAATTATTTGGAATACATATAAAGGATGGATTCAATCGTATAGAGATTTGCCTTTACTAATAAATCAATGGGCAAATGTGGTTCGTTGGGAAATGAGAACACGATTGTTTTTACGTACTGCCGAATTTTTATGGCAAGAAGGACATACTGCACATGCAACAAAAGAAGAAGCAATAATTGAAACAGAAAAGATTTTAGAACTATATGCAGATTTTGCTGAAAACTGGATGGCAATGCCAGTTATAAAAGGATTAAAAACTGCAAATGAAAGATTTGCTGGGGCTGAAGAAACTTATTGTATAGAAGCTCTAATGCAAGATGGCAAAGCTTTACAAGCTGGAACATCACATTTCTTGGGACAAAATTTTGCAAAAGCATTCGATGTAAAATTTAGCGATAAAGAAAATAAACTTGAATATGTTTGGGCAACAAGTTGGGGTGTTAGTACAAGATTAATTGGTGGATTAGTTATGGCACATAGCGATGATGATGGTTTGATTTTACCTCCGAAAATTGCTCCTTTACAAGTTGTAATTATCCCTATTTTTAAAACAGAAGATGAAAAAAATAAAATAGATATTAAAGTTTATGAATTAATAAAAGAGTTTAAAGAACTTAGTATTAGAGTAAAATATGATGACAATGATAATGCAAGACCAGGTTGGAAATTTGCTCAATATGAATTACAAGGCGTACCAGTTCGTTTAGCAATTGGAGTAAGAGATTTAGATAATAAAGTAATTGAAGTAGCACGTAGAGATACAAAAACAAAAAGCAGTGTTGAATTGAATGGAATAACAAATTATACAAAAAAATTGTTGGAAGAAATTCAACTAAACATGTTTAATCGTGCTAAACTTTATAGAGATGAACATATAACAATTGCAAATAATTGGGATGAGTTTGTAAAAATCTTAGATACTAAAGCTGGATTTGTTTCGGCACATTGGGATGGTAGTTCAGAAACTGAAAATAAAATAAAAGAACTCACAAAAGCAACTATTCGTTGTGTTCCATTAAATAATTTACAAGAAGACGGTAAATGTATTTTGACAGGTAACACAAGCAGAGAAAGAGTTTTATTTGCACGAGCTTATTAATAAAAAAATAAAAATGAAACTATTTTATAAAAAATTATTTACTACAAAATTTATTATTGTTCTTGTTGCTGTATTATTCAATTCATGTTCTTCATCTAACATTACTAAAGAAGATGGTTTAAAAAAATATTTTGATGAATATAAAGTTGATGGAACTTTTGCTTTGTTTAATAATGCACAAGGCAATTTTAATATTTATAATTTAAGCAGATATAAAGATTCTAGTTTTTTACCTGCCTCTACATTTAAAATTATTAATTCATTAATTGGATTACAAACTGGTAGAATTACCAATACCAAAATGGTAATAAAATGGGATGGCATTTCAAGAAAATTTGAATCCTGGAATAAAGACCTAACAATGGAAGAAGCATTCAAAGCTTCGTCGGTTCCCTACTATCAAGAAGTTGCAAGAAGAATTGGAATTGATATAATGCAAACTTGGCTTGATAGTTTAAACTATGGCACAAAAAAAATAATTACAAAAATTGATTCTTTTTGGTTAGATAATTCTTTAAAAATAAAACCTGATGAGGAATTGGGGCTTGTAAAAAAATTATATTTCGAACAACTTCCCTTTAACAAAACAACTATGCAAGCTGTTAAAAAAGTTATGGTTCAAGAAACAAACAGCAATTATACTTTAGCTTATAAAACAGGTTGGGGAACTTTAGAAAATGGAAAATCATTAGGCTGGGTTGTAGGTTGGTTAGAAGAAAATAAACATCCTTCTTTTTTTGTTTTAAATTTAGAAGGAAATGATGATATGGATATGATTAGTATAAGAAAAGCAATTCTCTATAATTGTTTACACCACTTGGGTTATTTGCAAGGTAAAAAGTAAATAAATGAATTCAAAAATCGATCAACTTTATGCTCACTATTCAAAATTTTTTTCTGTACAAACAGATACAAGAAAATTAAAACAAGGCGATATTTTTTTTGCTTTAAAAGGAGATAATTTTAATGGAAATTTATTTGCATTAAAAGCTTTAGAATTAGGAGCAAGCTTAGCTGTTATTGATGAAGAAATAAATAGTATAGATGAGCGATTGTTTTTAGTTGCAGATGTTTTAACTACGCTGCAATGCTTGGCAAAACATCATCGCCAACAATTAAATATTCCAGTAATTGCAATTACTGGAAGTAATGGAAAAACTACAACTAAAGAATTAATCAATGTTGTTTTATCGAGCCATTTAAAAACTTATACAACTCAAGGAAATTTAAACAATCATATTGGCATTCCGCTTACCTTACTTTCTATAAAAAAAGATGCTGAAATAGCCGTTATTGAAATGGGTGCAAATCATCAAAAAGAAATTGAAAGTTATTGCAATTATACTTTGCCAACACATGGTATTATTACAAATTGTGGCAAAGCACATTTAGAAGGTTTTGGAGGAGTTGAAGGTGTAAAAAAAGGGAAGGGAGAACTTTTTGATTATCTTAGAGTAAACAATGGAACTGCCTTTGTTTACTGGGGTTTTGATTATTTACAAGAAATGAGTATTGGTATAAATAGTATTGTTAAATATGGAACTGAGGCTGGAGAAATTAATGGCAAAGTAAAATCGAACAACCCATTTTTAAATGTAGCAATTTTAAAAGGTGTAGATTTTAAAACTGTAGAAACACATTTAGTTGGTGATTATAATTTATCAAATGTTTTAACCGCAATAACAATTGGTAAATTTTTTAAAGTGCCAGATGAAAAAATTAAATCTGCTCTCGAAAACTATATCCCATCAAACAGCCGTTCCCAATTATTAGAAAAAAATACAAATAAAATTATTTTAGATGCCTACAATGCAAACCCAAGTAGCATGCAAGTTGCAATAGAAAATTTTGCAAAAATAGAATCGAGTAACAAATTTTTAATCTTGGGTGGCATGATGGAGTTGGGTGAAGAAAGTATTACTGAACATCAAAAAATAATTAACCTCATCAATAAATATTCTTGGAAAAATGTTGTGTTAGTTGGTGGCGATTTTAGTAAGACAAGTCATAGCTATCAATTTTTAAATAATTCTATTGAAGCTAAAAATTGGTATGTTCAACAAGAAATTTTAGATAGTTATATTTTAATAAAAGGCTCTCGTAGTATGCAAATGGAAAAAGTAATTTCTGATTAATTATTAGCTAATAAAGTAGCTGCTACAACTCCAGCCGTTTCTGTTCTTAGCCTAGTATATCCAAGCATTACAGGTTGATAATTATTTTGCAAAGCCATTTCAATTTCATCAACAGTAAAATCTCCCTCTGGTCCAATTAAAATCTGAATTTCATCTGTTAAATTAACGGTATGAATCGATTTTTTTTCTTGCCCTACTTCGCAATGTGCTATTAACTTAGTAGTGTACTTTTTCAAATTTAGAATATCCTTAAATAATATTGGTTGACTTAAAACTGGCAAAAATGTTTGTCTACTTTGCAGCATTGCTGCAACTAAAATTCCATTCATTCTATCAAATCTAAAATGTTGTTTTTCCGTTCTTTTACAAACTATGGGTATTATTTCTGCAACACCAATTTCGGTAGCTTTTTCTAAAAACCATTCAAATCTATTTGAGTTTTTTATTAGAGAAATTGCAATAGAAATTTTTCTTTTGTTAGATTCAAATGTTACTGATTCTATTAACTCTACAACACATTTTTTTTTATTTGGTTCAATTATTTTTGCAGTAATTAATTTTCCAAATCCATCGGTAAGTTGTAGTTTTTCATCAACCTTCATTCGCAAAACTTGCACACAATGTTTACTAGATTCTTCGTTTAAAACAATAGATTTATTATTTATTGATAGTAGGTTTTGATAGAAATAAGGTAGTTGCATAAGTTTATTATATGCTATTATTCAAATGGTGCTTCTTCATCAAATCCATCATCAAAACTTCCATTATTCATCTTACTTCCTTGAACAAAAAACTTGCCTCCTTCGTTTGTATTATCGCTTGGAGTTCCTATTGGTGCTGCTCCTGTAGACTTCCAACTTCCGCCACCCATCATACTACTTACATTTTCATTATCATCCCATGCTTCAAATTTCTGAATATGCAATAATGCTTTTAATTTAATTAATTCTAAAGAACCATTTCTATGTTTTGCAATACGAATATGTGTTTCTCCTTTTGTGCTATCACCATGCTCATTAGTATGCACTTCATAATACTCTGGTCTATAAATAAACATTACCATATCTGCATCTTGTTCAATTGCACCAGATTCTCTAAGATCACTAAGTTGTGGCATTTTGCTTTCTTTTCTAGATTCTACAGCACGACTTAATTGTGATAAAGCAATAATTGGTACATGTAATTCTTTTGCTAAAGCTTTTAAATTTCTTGAAATATTACTGATTTCTTGTTCACGGTTTGAACCTCTATCGCCAGAGCCACTCATGAGTTGTAAATAATCAATAATAATTAATCCAACATTATGTTTTGTAACTAATCTTCTTGCTTTTGCTCTAAATTCAAAAATGTTTAAAGCTGCTGTATCATCAATATATAAAGGTGCAGTTTCTAATTTTTTTATACCCTTTGTATGAAGTTGTTGGTACTCATAATCTTCAAGTTTTCCTCTAGAAATTTTCTCCATGTGAATTTCACTTTCAGCACTTAAAATACGTTGTACTAATTGGCTTGCACTCATCTCTAAACTAAAAAATCCTACTCCTGTTGGTTTTGTTGGATGAAGTGCTGCATTTCTTGCAAGGTTTAAAGCAAATGCAGTTTTACCAACTGAGGGACGAGCTGCTAAAATAATTAAATCGGTTTGTTGCCAGCCAAAAGTTACTCTATCTAAATTGGCAAACCCACTTGGTACGCCACTTATATCATCTTTTTGTGTTCGTAAATCATCAATTCTATTAATTGCTTTTGCTAATACACTGCTGATGTCTTCAAAATTTTTCTTCAAATAATTATTCGAAATTCTAAACAAATTTGATTCTGCAGTATCTAATAAATCAAATACATCTATACTATCTTCATAA
>JANOVK010000280.1:0-28088 GCA_031417315.1 Chitinophagaceae bacterium
TCGTCATGTTCTGACTATTATCAGTGGGTGTTTCCATGTATTGATGATGCCCATACCCCACCCAAAAATCTTTTCCTTTATTCGAAATATTTTGAGCTGTTGTAACTAATCCAATTAATAAACTAAAAACAAGCCCCAAAACTTTAAATGCTTTAAACATAATAATATTTAATCGATTGTTCAATATTTTTAATTTTATGAAAAATGCTATCTTATTAAATTAATACTTCCAGCTTTTTCTTCAATTTTCCCATCTAAAAAAACAATTCTACTTGCATACATATATACACCAGAAGGTTGCAAAACTCCTTTATGTGTTCCATCCCATAAAATATAACAACCTAATGCATCTTTTACCAAATTCGTTGCTTCCCAAATTTTCTCTCCCCATTGATTAAAGACAATATACTTTAAATCTTTTATTGATGAACCACAAATAACTAGTTTATCATTTCTTCCATCTCCATTTGGTGTAAATGCATTTGGATAATAGGATGAATTGACAACAGTTTTACCATATGCAGTGTCAGAAATACTGTTCTGACAAACATTTAAACCAGATACTTGCACTGTTGCCCTAAGAGAATCTCCAGGAGCTAAACCACTTTCGGTATGTGTTAAACCTAAAGAACCTGAACTTGGAGTTTTGTAAGTTCCTCCATTGATTGAAATTTCATATTTAACTGCTCCTGTAATTGCAGTCCAATCGAAAATAATTCTATCAGTTAAATTTCTAGTTGCTGTTACCACTGTTTTTGGCAATACATCTAATGGAGTAACTTTTACTGTAGCTCTGCTTATACTTACACAACCATTACTTGTTCCATCAACATAATAACTTGCAATTGCATTAACTGGAGGCGTTGTAAAAGTTATAGTATTGGCTGCAAGTGGTGCACCAGATGATGCAACATTATACCAATTATAAATTGCTCCTAATACAGGATTAAGAACTGTAAACATTTGTGTGGTTCCTTTACAAACTGTAACATCGTTAGGTGCTACTACAGTTACAACAGGACGTTGAATTACGGTTAAATTTACTTGTAATCGTGGCGAACTCGTACAACCATTTATTGAAGTTGCACTAACAAAATATGGTGCCGAAGTTGTGGCAGAATTGATTATATAATTTGTACCAGTTACAGCAGTTCCACCTGTAGCTGCAGTATACCAATTATAAGTAACATTAGCATCAGGGTTTAAAATACTAAATGTTGCAGGGTCTCCACTACAAACAGAAACTGCATTTGAAACCACTGCTAAACTTGGCGTTGTTGCTGCCACTAAACTTACTTTAAAACGTATAATACTTATACAGCCATTAACAGATGCTTCTAAATAATATGATGAATCAATTAATACTGGATTTATAACTAATGAAGTACCTGTACCTACAGGAACACCAGCAGTTGCATCACTAAACCAAGTATATATAGCACCAGAAATTGGTGTAGTTACATTAAAGGTTACACTAGTTCCAATACAACCTATTTGTGTTATTGGGTTTGCATTAGCAACAGGTATTGGAGTTACAGTAACTTTTACTAATTTTCTGTTTATACTTGTACAACCAGTTGCAGTTACACATTCAATATAGAAAGTTACATCACTTGTAATATTTGGGATGGTTAATGGTGTTAAACCATTTCCACTCAATATTGCAGTTCCACCAGAAGCACTTGTGTAAACTGAATAAATTGCTCCAGCAATTGGGTTTAATATAGAGTAATTTACACTTGCACCCATACAAACATTTATCGAATCTTTCACAACATCAACAACTGGTAGTGGATTAATAATAATTGGATGAGAAGAATCGCCCACACAATAATCAGCAGTTATAACGTGCAATTTAACTGTATCAACTCCTGGAACTGTATAATTAAATGATGTAGTTTTTCCTGTTGAATTTAATCCGTATGGATTTGAAGTCCAATTCCAAGTTTTTACAATAATGCCACTATTTGGGTCTGCAGCATCTGCTATAAAATTTACTAAAGTATTTGGACAAATAGTTAATGGAGAATAAGTAAAATTAATTTTTGGAGATGGAATTACTTGTACATATTGTTGGTCAACTGTTGCTTTATCACAACCTTCAATATCTGGATGCCACCATTTAACTTCTAAAATATGATTACCTAAAATATCTGTAATAAAATATGGGGCTAAGGTGAATTTATATTCAAATTCACCATTTGCTTTAGGTGTAATAATTGGTGGTGGATTATAGGGTTTTCTTAAAATTATATCTTGGTTAGGTGTTAATCCTGGAATTCCAGAAAGCTTCCACCTAATTGAATCTGGTAATAAAGGAAACTTAGTGGTAAGTTGAAAATAGGTACCACTACAAGTATAAGTATTTGGATTAGCATCACAAGGCACACCTTGGTTACAAGGTGGTTCGCCTACTGCTAATAAATTTTTAACTAATGTACCTGCATTATATCCATAACTTTCAACACTACCCAAGCCATATGTGATGGCAGTAAAAGCTGAATCTCCGGTTACTCTTACTTGGCGTTGTGCAGCTGCCCAATGTTTTACATAGACTGATTTACCTGGATAATTTGGATGAGGATAAATGGTACTCCATAGAATAGTTAAACATGGGCTTCCTTCACATATTTTTGGTGTATCAATAGTTGAACCAATTAAAGTTAATACGTTAAAAGTAATTGCTTGTGTGGTATTTCTATAAAACCCAATATCATTTATGCCTTGTTCAATTGGGCTTATATACATCATTTCAGGATCTCCAACTCCAGCACAAGCCCCACTTAAAAATTGTGCTACCATAATTGGTTTATCACTTTGAATATAGTTGGCACAAATACTCTGAAATTCAACAAAATTGCCAGTTGCGTTATAATTAAAAGACTCTACACAAGCAGGTGGTGCTCCAGTTGGGTATATTTGAGTTCCATTTACTCTTATAATTGTTGTAGGATCTTTAATTGAAATTCTAAATAAATTTTTCTCGAAACTTGTTGCTCCTGTACTTTGAGAAGTAGGTGCCGTTAAATATTTTTTACCCCAAGCAGTTGATGGGAAATTTTGTTGCATAGAAAAATCTCCTCCTCCTCCACAAGGTTTATTATTTAATGTTCTAGTATCTCCACTAAACATAGCAACAGGATAACATTTACCCTGATCGTTTAATACTGATTTAACATAAGTTCCAGATAAATCATCTGATCCAGAACTTGCAATACCCTGAAACCACTCACCTCTATTTAATACAATAGTATCAGATTGTGCAACACCATTATTTAATGCTGCAGTTGCATTATAATAAACTTTAGTATTATCCTTATCAGCTACAAAAAAGAATGATGAGAAACTGCCGCCACCCCAGTTTTGATGAAATGTTAACACATTATATTCATACCCACAAGCACAAGTTGGTATTAACATACTTGCAGCAGAAGATGCTGCACCCCAAGTATGTGCATAAGCAACAATATCAACATCTGAAATAATTCTAATGGCATCAGGATATTTACCACTTTCTTGGTGTCGAATTGCACCTGGGATAATATCACTTACAACAACAGAATTTGCTGGTACATTATAGGTTCTTACCCAACCTGTTCCAGGAACTTCTATGGTTACATAAGCAGCTTCGGTAGCACTTAAATATATTTGATATGTTTCAGTTCCGTTTAATTGATTAGCTGGATAAGCCACCCAAAATTCTTTACCTCTATTACTCGTGTCTTTACAAGGTGGAGGTGGTGGTGAATATGGATTTACTAAGCCAGTAAATTTATCTAAGAATGGAACATTATTTTGATAAATCATTTTCTTAGGCACATCATTTCTACTACCAAAACCAACTACCCAAGCATTTGCTGCTGTAGTTTTTCCTAATCCTAATTGATACTCACTTGCAACTTTTGGTACAGAGCCTAACCAAGGTTCAATATAAAATAATTTTGCATTGTACTCGTAATCTCCACCACCTGGTATATTTACTTGATTATAAAAATACATAGAGTCTGTTCTGCCTTGAGCAGTAACAAATGGAGGAACAACACCACTATATCTTCTCATCTCGATACTTGGAGGTGCAATAGCAGACCATTTAATTTTCATTACTGTATCAGAACCATAATGAAAAGTTTGTTCAGTATTTGCAACTGGTATTGCAGGTATTGCAGTTAAAACAGTTGGCAATGCAGTTGGGAAAAATTCATAAGCTCCTAAATCGGGTACACCAATTGTTAAAGAATCGGGTCTGAAATTTCCATTAATGTCTGTGATATTTCCTTTTATTTGATTGGCTCTTCCATGCATAGCCCAAACATCAGGGTTTGTTAAATCGGGTCTTAAATCTTCGTTAGTAATAAATGATGGATGATATTGCATGGACCATTTATCTTTATTAGCAGCAGCTTTCCAAGTTCTTATGTTGCCATAATTAATTCCTACTCCTGCACCAGCATTTACTAATACATTACCAGTAGAGAATAACATATTATAGTCTGAAGTAATGTTTGCTATATTATTCATAAACATGGCTCTTCCCCCACCATTATTCGCAAGAATATTATTATAAAAAGTAAACCTACCTAAAGCTGTTTGTGTTATTTGTGCAGCACTAGTTCTAGTACCTGCTGCAGTAATGTTAACTGTATTATTATAATACGAAATATTGTTTATATTATTAAAATTCACCAAACCATAAGCACCCAAACTATCAGCACTATTTATACCAATAACATTATTTTTAATATTTAGTCCTTCTGAAGCAGTAATATAAATACCATTTATTCTTCCTGTATTTCCTGTGTTGGCATACACTTCATTCCCATTAATATTAGAATAATTTGTGCTAAGATTATTTCTTGAATTTTGAACGTGAATACCATTTGTTAATGCAATAACTGAATTAATTGTAATCTTATTATTACTTAATAAAAATGATGTATCGCAATAATTTGAATAAATGCCAGCAACATTAAGTGCTAATGAGCCATTTAAACTTACATTATTTCGAGTAACGATTAAACGATTGGCAAACTGAACAAATATGCCTGCTCCAATTGTACCAGAAACAAAATTGCTATCAATTAAATGTCCAGGTAATGCTAAATTAGCAATTGAGGTTCCTGCAAAATAAATTCCATTTGCACCATTAGAAATAGTGTTCCCTTTTATGGTAATATTTTTACCTCTTGTTGGGCTAGAGAAAACTGCTGCAGCAACATTTGATGTCGAAAATACTACTCCAGTTTTAATAGTACAATTTAATAATTTATCATTTGAAGAAGGAGATACAAATTCAACAACTCTTCCAAAGTTGGCATTGGTATTTTCTATTGTTAAATCTTTAAAAGTTACATAGGTACAACTATCAAAACGTAATACATAATTTGTATCAACATAAGTATTTCCCCAACTGATTATTTTATCAGTAGATATTCCACCAAAACCTTGGAAAGTAATTGTTTTATTTGGTGATGTACCAGCAATATAAGGTACACGAACTCTTTCATTATAAGTTCCTTTTTTAACATCAAAAACAACCGAACCTAAAATACCACATTTCATTTCTGTAATGGCTTCAATAAAGGTGTTAAAATTTTGGCCAGGAACTCCAGTGTAATTAGTAGCCATCGAACTATCAATAGTATAAGTTCCAGCAGGCATAATAATATTTAAATTCTCTACTGCAACTGAAGAAATAGTTGAGATTCCTGTTGCTGCACAGGTTACAATACATCTATAAAAATTTCTTATAGATGAAACTGTATCGTAAATTGGTGAATATTTTACGGGTCCAAGGTTTTGCCATACACCACCTGCTATTGAATCTTGCCATTGAAAATTAATTTGTCCAACTGGTGAATTTCCTGATAAATTTAATCTAATAGGAACTTCTAAACAAATGCCAGAAGCTGGTGTAACCGAAGCTGTACCCCCAATTAGTGGAGTTGGACAAAGTGCAGCAGTAAATTCCCAAGCACCAATATCTGGGCCTGTTCTAGGCAAATCTAAAATATCTGTAGGAATATTTAGATTCTCAGCTTTATTATCAATTAAATAAAACTGTGGTTTTAAATTCCCAACAGTTGGATTTTCGTACAATGGATCGTAGTTAAAAGATAAACTATCAATTTGCGGAGTTTTTGAAATTTGCCAAAGTGGTAATGTAGTTTTATTTCCATTTAAAGCACCTACATGCCCATTTAAAACTGTAGGATCAACAAATAAAACATTCGTATTTGATTCGAAAGCAGCTGCAGTAGTTGGTGTAGTTAAATTAATACAATGTTTTAATGCATTGCCACCTCGAGTTATATGAATAATATTGTTTTTAAATCGAATACCGCTAGCTAAAACAGTTTGATAAAATCCTGCTGAAGGGCCTGTGGCTGCTGCTGTTGGATTATCGATAGCAATTGAATTGTGATAATAAAAAACATTATCGGAACTGTTATTGTATAAAGGATATACAAATCCTAATCCATCTAAATTATAAAAAGCATTATTGTAAACAATATTTTCATTCCCAGTAGTTGCATCAACACCATTAAAATGAATACCATACATTCCAGAAATTCCAGTTGGATTTCCTCCATAAAAACTTGTAAACCTATTATTAGAAACAAAACTTTCAAATGAAGAAACATTTGCAAAATTTACGCCATAGCCAACATTAACATTTGTTCTTATTGGGCGAGAAAATAAATTTCTATCAACAATGGTTCTTCTTGTTCCAGCAACATATACACCTGTATTAAAAAAATCTGTGATTGAATTATTTGATATTGTATTATCTGTAATAGCTATTCCTGTTGCAGTTCCACCGGCTAAACTAATTCCAATATAACCACCTGTAATTATATTTTTATCAAATATATTACCATCGCACAAAGTTGTATTCCCTGTATTGGTTGGTGCACCTGCATCAGTGCTATTTACAACTATCCCAGCAAAATTTTGCGAAACTGAAACATCGTTACTTTTTATTATACAATTTTTTACCGAATTTGAATCTGCATTATTTAAAAGTTGTATTCCATAACCGAAATTTGTAGCAGTAGTTCCATCAATTATTAAACTATCGAAATTTATAAAATCTGCTGCTTTTAATTTTATAATGGCTCTTTCATTTCCTACTGATGGGGCACCAACAGGAAATGACAATGTTGTATAATTTCCTTTAAAAACAACTTGTCTATTAAAATTAGCCCCAAGAATACTATCAATTTTAATTTGTTCTAAATAGGGTCCGCTTAAAGCAACTACATTAAATACAACATTGCCTGGCGAACCTTTAATACCACAATACCTCATAGCTTTAATAGCTGTATCATAATTATTAAAATTGCTACCCACAACCCCAGGTATATAATTAGGTGCAACTGCACTATTAATATAATGGTTGCCAACAATCATGGCTGGATATGAATTTACTTTTCTCCAATTTGTATAATAATCTATACCTAAACAAGATATTTTACAACGATAATAATATGAAGTATCGTTTGTCTCAAAAGTGGTATCTGGTAACAACATTGGAGAACTAAAATTAATTGGAGTTTGTACTAAATCCTTAACACGCTCCCACTGAAAAGTTTGAGCCGAACCAAATGGGCCAACAACTTTTACACCTAATTTAACTGTAGTATTTTCGCATACCGTAGTATCGCTTATAACTAAATTATTATTAATTCTTATTTCTGTAACACCATTTAAAGAACCAGGAACACAAGGTGGTGGAATAAATTCGTAACATCCAATATCTGGAATTGCTGGATCCCTTGGTTGAGAATTGATATCATCAATTGTACCTATAGGGAATCCTTTATTATCCATACCAGCATTGGTTGGAGAATAATTACTTGTATCATTTGCAGGTAGAGGTTGAAAATATACGGGTTGAATTGAAATACTAGCAACATCTAATAAAGTTGCATTTTGCCAAGCTTGTAAAGTAGATCTATTAGAAGTGAAAAATCCAATATTATTATTTCCTGATACAGAATTTATATAAAAATTATTATTATCAGAAAATACTGGTAATGTAGCTACATAAATACAATTTTTTGTTCCTGCCCCACCTCTACCTATAGATATTAAATTATTTATAAATACAATACTTGCAGCAGCTCCACTTTGGTTATAACCACGAGTGGTAGCAACTGAAGTTGAAGCATCATCATCCAAAGAAATTGTGTTATGAATATATTGAACATTTCCTGAGCCAATATTTGAAAGCCCAACTTGAGTACCACTATTTACAACATCATAAATTAAATTATTTTCAATTAAATAATCGTTGGTTGCTGAAGCTCCTGCGTTATCTAAATTGATTCCAATAAAAGCACCTGCATTATTTGGAACTGCAGCAAATGGAGAAAAAATTCTATTTTTAATAACTCTAGTATTATTACTTTGCCCGGTAAAATAAATACCGTCAAAAGCTCCCAAATTTGTTCTACTTTGACGACTAATTTTATTTTTTTCAATGGTACAATTATAACTTGCGTTAGTATAAATTCCATATCTATAAAAATCAGAAATTGTGTTACCCGAAATTACATTTCTACCGTTTGCACCACCAGCAAATGTTGCAGTTTGAGTAATGCCGTAATATCCACCCGTAATAAAATTCTTAGAAATTTCATTGCCATCACAAAGTGTTGGGCCAACTCCAACTGCAGAAATATCAGTACCACTTATAGCAATACCTGCTGTGTTACCAGCAGTAATATTTGTGGTTGATAAATAAATAGAACATTTACGAATGATATTAGAATCAGCATCATTTATTAAATGAAATCCAATACCATAAGTTCCAACTGTAGCATCAACTCTTAAACTATCAAATATAAAATATTTGGCTCCTTTTAATTTTATAACTGCTCTTTCGTTCGTATTTGTTGGAGAAAATTGAATAAAATTATTATTTCCATTAAATGTAATGGTATTTGTAGCTGATGAGTTTGGTATTTTGCCAGTAATTATTAATTGCTCAGAATATGGACCACTTCCAGGTAACACATTAAAAATTACTGCACTCGAAATACCACATTTTACTGCATTATAGGCATCGTTAAATGAATTAAAATTTATACCTGTTGGCCAATCTGTAGGAGCAGCTTTATTGATTGTATAATTTCCTCCGGGCACAGGAGGTGTTGTAATTTGAATTGGTGTAGAATATGATGAATCGTTTGAAAAAGTACATTTTACTTTTAACTTATACCAAGTAGTTACAAGTTGTGTTGTTGAATAATTTTTTGTAGTTGCTCCTACAATTGGAGCATAGCCTGAACTTGCTGCAGTAGAATCGTACCATTGATATAACAAACCTCCTGCCGAAACAGTTCCAGTTGTACTTAGTAATGTTGATTGGCCTAAACAAAGAACACTTGGAGTTCCTGTAGCTGTTCCTGCAACAGGGGTTCCAGCACAATCTACATCGGGCATCCAACTAAAAATAATATTAGGACGAGCAGTAGTTGAACCAGTATTTGTTGTGACTGCTGAGGCACAAAGGTTGCCTAAATTATCTGCTCTGTATGAATGTGTACAGTTATAAGCTAATGTTGATTGAGCAATTGAAACATTTTCTGTATAATCTAAAAAAGTATTATTTAATGGATCTCCATTACAAATTTCAATAACAATATTACTTGTACCATCCCACAAAAATGGAGTTGCAAAAACAAAACTATTTACTCCTAAAGTTGGAACATAGTTTACAGGCCCATAGACTAAGTTTGAAACAGTTTCCCAGTTAGTAAGCGTTAAAACATTAGCTGTTACATTTCCAATTTTCATTGTAAATTGGGGTATATCACCAGCAAATAAATTTAAATTAGTAACGGTATATTTTATTCCTAAAATATTACCATTGGTCATTCCTGCTGCAGTTAATTCAGATGCACGATATAAATATTGCATTCTACAGCCTTCATAAAAATCTTGCAAAGGGCATGGATAAGTAGTTGCATCGTTTGTAACAGTACCAGTTCCTAAAGTAAAGTCAGTTTGTGAATAGACATTTACATTAATAACAAGAGAAAATAAGCAAAAAATAAAAACCAATTTTAATCTTACAAGATTGAATAAACTTTTAATCATATAAATAAATTATTTGTAGAATAAAATGCACTTATTCCACTTTAGAAAACTATATATTTTTTAAGGCTATAAAATTAAGGCTTTTTAACAAAATCTTAAGCAGAAAGATACAATAATATTTCAATTACTGAAACAACGATACTTTTTAAAAATTTGTTGCATGATCGATTAGTTTAAAAATTTAGAGTTACTTTTTAAACTAAAATAGAGGATTATTTTTGATAATTATGGTTGATAATTTACAATTAATACAGGAATGTTTAATTGATGTCGAACAGCATCAATTGTTTGACCAAATAAATAATCTTTTAATCCTGAATGTCTATGAGCTCCAACCACTAACATTTCAGAGTTAGTTTCCTTTACAATTCTAACTATTTCTTTAACTCTATTTCTATAACCAATAAAAATTTCTGCTTGATATCCTAAATCGAAAAGTTGTTTTTTATAAAGTATTAATCTTTTTTTATCAATTCTTGATTCATCGTCATCTGTATCTTCTCCTAAATATTTTGCAGAAGCACTTTCTACAATATGAATTAAATTATACACAGTAGTAGTACCACCTTGGCTCAGTGCATTTGCAATTGTTTGCTCATCCATAATTGTAAAATCTAATGCAATTGCAATTTTTTTAATTGGATTAATTTGTAAATTTTTAAATGGTGTTGCTTCATTATGAATAGTAGCGTTATTAGCTTTTTTATTTCGATAAATAATTGGCAAAAAAGTCATCATTATAAATAACCACACAAAAATTATAGCTGCACAAATAATAACAATTTTAAGAAATATATTTCCATCAACAGAAAAAATATTAAGCGATTCATCTACAACTAATTTCACATTTAATACAACTAATATAGTTGCTATAACCCAAGCTGTTACTTGCGTTAAAGGTTTAATTGCAAATTCACCCATAGTTTTTTTATCGCTAACAAAATGTATTAAAGGAATTACAGCAAATCCTAATTGAATACTTAAAATAACTTGACTTAAAATTAACAAAGCATCAATTTTATCATCGCCATAAATTAATAAAACTAATACAGCAGGTATAATAGCAATTAGTCTTGTTATTAATCTTCTTAACCAAGGATTAATTCTTATTTTTAAATATCCTTCCATTACAATTTGTCCTGCTAAAGTTCCAGTAACAGTGCTACTTTGTCCTGCAGCAATTAATGCAATTGAAAATAAAAGTGGTGCAAGTTTTGTGCCTAATAATCCATCTAATAAATGATGTGCATCTTCAATTTTTGCAACATTAGAATTTCCTGTTGTATAAAAAACTGATGCAGCTAAAACTAATATGGAAGCATTAACAAAAAATGCAGCGTTTAATGCAATTGTGCTATCAATTAAATTAAATTTTAGAGCCTTTTTTATACTCAATTTATCATCGCCAATTTTTCTGGTTTGCACCAATGCACTATGCAGATATAAATTATGAGGCATTACAGTTGCACCAATTATGCCTACTGCAATATAAAGTGCTTCTTTATTTAATGATGTTGGAATAAACCCTTTTGATAATTCTTGCAGATTCGGTTCTGCTAAAAATATTTGTATTAAAAAACAAAATCCAATAGTTAGTACTAATGCAAAAATAAATGCTTCCAATTTCCTTATGCCAAAACTCTGCAACCACAGTAATAAAAAAGTATCTAAAACTGTTATTCCAACCCCTCCTAAAATTGAAATAAATGGAAACAATAAATGCAAGCCCAAAGCCATACCAATAACCTCTGCCAAATCACAAGCAGCGATTGCAATTTCTGCTAAAATGTATAAACAAAAATTAACAACTGGTGGGTAAGTTTCTCTATTAGCTTGTGCTAAATCTCTTCTTCTAACAATTCCTAATCTTGCAGCTAAGCTTTGTAAAAGTAAAGCCATTAAATTGCTCATTAGTAACACCCACAATAGTTGATAACCAAATTTTGCACCACCTTGTAAATCAGTAGCCCAATTTCCAGGGTCCATATAACCAACACTAACTAAATAAGCAGGACCCACAAATGCAAAGAATCTTCTAATTCCTTTTTTGGGTTTTGTAGTATCTACAGATTCATGAACTTCGCTTAAAGAATTTTCTGAGTTATAAGAAATCATGTTTAATTCAAATGGATTGTTAGTTAATCCTTAAAATAAATTTAGGCAAATCTAACTTAAAAAAAATAAATAATTTTTAAATGATTTGATACTTGTTATTTAAATGTTTTTATTTGTTTTAATGAATAAAAAAATTATAGAAGCTGGTGGTGGTTTAGTTGTTAACGAAATAAATGAAATTCTTTTTATTTATAGAAGAGGTTTTTGGGATTTACCAAAAGGCAAACAAGATATGGGTGAAACTATTGATGCTTGTGCTATAAGAGAAGTTAAAGAAGAAACAGGTTTAAAAGAATTACAAATTGAAAATTTTATTTGCGAAACTTTTCATGAGTATTTTGATAAATGGGAAAATGAATTTGTAACAAAAAAAACTACTTGGTTTTTAATGAAATCATCAAAGTCACAAAAAATAAATGTACAATTAGAAGAAGATATTACAAAAGCAATTTGGGCGAATGAAGAAGATATCGAAGTATATTTAAAAAAAACTTTTCAAACAATTAAAGATGTAATTGAAAACTATAATAAATTAAAGACTATTTAATTTTTTAACAACCCCAACAGTTTTAGCCAAAATTTGAACATCTAATTTTAAAGAATGATTATTGATATAATATAAATCATATTCTAGTTTCTCTAAATTTTCAGAAGGTGTTGCCATTGGTTTATTTACCTGTGCCCATCCTGTAATTCCTGGTTTAATTACATGACGAAATTGATAATTATCATTTTTTAAAGTATAAAAATCAACAATATCTATTCTTTCAGGTCTTGGCCCAATTATACTCATATCCCCTTTTATTACATTAAATATTTGTGGGAGTTCATCAATTTTTGTTTTACGTAATATTTGACCAATTTTTGTAATTCTTGCATCATTTTCAACTGTATGATCTAAATATCCATTTGAACTATGAATCATGGTTCTTATTTTAAACATAGTAAATGGTTGGTTTCTTAATCCAACTCTTTTTTGTTTAAAAATAATTGGTCCTTTTGAAGTAAAAAGCATGGCTAAACATCCAACAAAAATTAAAGGCAGTGCAATTGGTAAAGCAATTAAACAAATAAACAAATCCATTATTCGTTTTGCAATAACATGGGATATTGGAAAATCTTTTATTTCAACTTTATTACTACTTGTTTGAGCTACGGCTATAAGCATAATTAATACAATTCTTTAGGTACTTTAATAACAAAATAAATGAATTTTGTCTTTATAAACAAATCACACTAAATACCAAAATTTAATTTAATTGTTTAAAAGAGTAAAGATTAGTTCAAATGATAGATTTAAAAATACATCAAAAAAGAAATCAACTTTGTTGTATTAAGTTCAGCACAAAACTAAATGTTCTTTTTTATACCAAAAAAAATATTTTTTAACAAATCAAATCTGTCTCTTTTAAAATCAAGTATTAAAAGATTTTTATTAATTAAACTTTGCATACCTAAATTAATTAATAACCCATTAAAATGGAATCATTCTCATATCAACAACTTCAACAGCTTTGCAGTCAAATATTTTCATCAATTGGTTGCAATAAAACTGATGCAACTACAGCCACCAAAGTGTTATTATCAGCAGATTTAAGAGGAATTGATAGCCATGGTATGGCTAGATTAAGTGGCTATGTTAGATTATGGGAAGCTGGAAGAATTAACAGCAATCCAAACTTATCAATTACCCATCAAACACCATCAACAGCAGTTATTGATGCTGATGCAGCATTAGGATTAATCTCTTCTCCATTTGCAATGCAAGTAGCTATTGATAAAGCAAAAAATGTAGGCACTGGATGGGTTTGTGTAAATAATAGTAATCATTTTGGAATTGCTGGTTATCATGCAATGATGGCATTGGAAAATGATATGATTGGGATTGCACTTACAAATGCTAGTGCATTGGTTGCTCCTACTTTTGGAAAAGAAAAAATGCTAGGTACTAACCCAATTGCTGTTGCAGTACCTGCTTTATTACAACCACCATTTGTTGCAGATTTTTCTACAACTACTGCCGCTAATGGGAAACTTGAAATTTTACAAAGAAAAAATGAGAACACTCCTACTGGTTGGGTTCAGGATGCAGATGGAAATTCATCAACAAATGCAAATATTTTAAAACAAAATGGAGCTTTATTACCCTTAGGTAGCGATAGAGAACATAGTAGCCACAAAGGATATGCTTTAGGAAGTATTGTAGATATTTTATCTGGTGTGTTAAGTGGTGCTTCTTTTGGCCCTTGGGTACCTCCATTTCCTGCTTATATACCAATGCCTGAATTTATGCCTGGCAAAGGGTTAGGTCACTTTTTTGGAGCCATGAGAATTGATGCTTTTCAAGAAGCTATTACTTTTAAAACCCAAATGGATTTATGGATATCAAGACTAAGAGAAACAACACCAATAAATCCAGATCAAGCTGTATTAATTCCAGGAGATCCAGAAAGAATTATGGAAATTGAAAGATTAAAAAATGGAATTCCACTACACCAGACAGTTATTGATGATTTAAAAATGTTGAGTAAAAAATTTAAATTACTTTTTTAATTTTACTCTATAAATGTTACCTAATTATAAATCAATTTCATCCTATATTATCAATACATTTTGCCATCTTAAAAGCAATATGTATTTTAGCATCCTCATTTTAAATATTATTTTAATATTTTAAATAAGGAAAAATCTAAAAATGGCCTTAACTTTTAATGTGAGAACTTTTGTATTATGATTAGAAAATTACGATGTTATGTTGTTGTTTGTTGCACTTGTTTTATAACAAATTTAAACGCCCAAGTTGATCCACATTTTTCTCAATACTATGTTTATCCTCAATGGCTCAACCCTGCATTAACAGGCGTTATGGATGGTGATTATAGAGTTGCAGGTATTTATAGAAGTCAATGGGCTAATATTGATAATGGCTTTGTAAGTATTGGTGTTTCTGGCGAATTTGCAACTAATAAAAATATAAATTTTGGTGTTGGTTTATTTCAGCAATCTGCTGGAAATGGTGGGTACAAATACTTTACTCCATATGCTTCTGTAGCGTATACTGGAATTAAATTTGGAAAAAATGGTACACATCATATTACTTTAGGTATTAATGGTGGATTAATCAATCGTAGGTTTGATCCTTCCAAATTTAAATTTGGAAATCAGTATAATCCTTTTATTGGATACGATCCATCTATGGCTTCAAATGAAGTTCTTGCAAATCCATCTCAAAGTAGTTTTGACTTAGGTGCTGGTGCATTATATTTTGATGCAACTCCTAATAAAAAAGTAAATGTATTTGTTGGATTTTCAACTGCACATATTACCCAACCTTTAGATAAATTTAGTTCGGCTACAGCCCAATCAAGATTGCCTATAAGATTCACTTTACATGGTGGTTTAAAAATTAATGTGAATGAAAATGTTAGTATTACTCCAAATTTTCTATACCTGAAACAGGGAACAGCCGAAGAAAAAATGTTAGGAGCTTATGCACAAATTAAAGCTGGAGAAGGGTTTGATTTTTTATGTGGTGCTAATTATAGATTTAAAGATGCTTTGGTTCCTTTTGCTGGCTTTTATTATAAAGAATTTGTACTTGGGTTAAGCTATGATGTTACTGCTTCTGATTTAAGTAGAATTGCAGGAACTACAAATAGTTTTGAACTTTCTTTATCCTTTACAGGAAAAACTAGAAAAGGTTTAGCAGAGCAACCTTTTATTTGTCCTAGATTATAAGTAACCATAATCAAAAAGTTCAATTATTAAATTAGTAAAAGTTAAAAATGAAATTATTTAAACTATCGATATTAACATTAACTTTCTTTTCAATGGCAATTGTAAATGCTCAATTTGTAAAAGATTATAGAAGAGAAGCTGATAAATATTATGAAAAAGGTGAATGGCAATCTGCTGCTACTTATTACGAGAAATTTCTAAATGATAAGAAAGGTCCAAGAAAAGAAAATTTAGATTATAACCCTTATGCTGTAAAAGTTATTGATCCAAAAAAAAGAAATATCACCAATCCAACTCAACCACCAACAGAAGTAGGATTAAAATTAATTAGATATAGAATTGCAGAGTGTTATAGAAAATTAGATAATTATATTACAGCCGAACCTTGGTATGCTAAAGTGGTAGAAACTGATAGAGAATCTTATCCACTATCAGAATATTATTATGCAGTTTGTTTAAGAGCTTTGGCTAAATATAATGATGCTGAAACACAATTTTCAAACTTTATTAATAACTATAAAGCAACAGACGATTTTACAAAAAAAGCAACTGCCGAATTAAAAAATATTAAATTTATTTTAGTTCAATTAAAAAGTAATGAACAAAAATTAGTGGTGATTAATAAAATGCAAGATGGCATAAATACAACAGAACATGGTCAAAATACAGCACCATTTGTTCATAACAATATTCTTTATTTTACATCATCTCGACCAGATACTATTTTTACAAAAAATCAAAAAAAAGTTATTCACCATAATAACTTATTTTCTCTTGGTACAGGGTTACAACCAGAAAAAACAAGTTTACCTACCAACAAAGAAATGCATCAAGGCATTGCTAGTTTTTCTCCAGATGGGAAAACTATTTATTTTACTCGTTGGGCAATTAAAGGCCCTAAAGTTGCAGCAATTTATAAAAGTACAATTAATCATAATAAGGTATGGAGTGATCCTGAAAAATTAAGAGATTCAATAAATGTAGAAGGGTTTTCAAGTCAACAACCATCATTAACATCAGATGGAAAGTATTTGTTATACGCTTCGGATAAACCTGGTGGGAAAGGAAAATTTGACCTGTGGTATGCACCAATAGAAAATGGTGTTATTGGGGCTTCTGTAAATTTTGGTGAACCTATAAATTCTGATGAAGATGAACAAACTCCATTTTATCATATCCCAAGTAGTCAATTAGTTTTTGCAACTCAAGGAAGAGTTGGAATGGGTGGATTTGATTTGTTTCAATCAAAGGGAAGCTTTGGTAATAGTTGGACAGAACCTAAAAATTTAGGATACCCCATCAACTCTCAAAAAGATGAACAATATTTCTTTGGAAACGATGATAAATTTTTATTAAAAAACTTTTATATTAGTAGTGATAGAGGAAGTAATTGTTGTCTTGAATTATTTACTGCAAATAAATTAATTAAAAAATGGGTTTCAGGAAAAGTTATTGATAGTAAAACTGGTGAGCCTGTTTCAGGTGTTAAAATTAGTGTAGTTCATAATAATGGAAATCAAATTCCAAATATTATTACCAACGAAAAAGGAAGTTACTTTATTGAAACTGATCCATACAACAGTTTAGCTGCAAATACAAATAAAGAAAAGTATGAACCTTCAACACAAATAATTACAAGTGATTTTAATATTGATACTTTAATAAGACAAGATTGGGCTATAACTCCAATTCCACCACCACCACCAGTTATTACCATAGAAAAGCCATTAATTGTTAGGTTTGAATATGATTCATCAACAATTTTAAATGAGTATAAAGAAAGTTTAGATTCATTAGCTGCAATGATGGCTAGAGATATTGAAATGAAAGTTGAAATTGGTGGATATACCGATCAAAAAGGATCTGAAAAATATAATTTAAGATTATCTCAAAAACGTGCCGATGCAGCTAAAAAATATTTAATTGAAACTTATGCAGCAGACGGAAATAGAATAACTACAAAAGGTTACGGAAAATGCTGCCCAATTGAAAAAGAAATAAACGATGATAATAGCGATAATGAAGCTGCACGCAAAATAAATAGAAGATTAGAATTTAAAATGCTTAAGAAATCTGATCAATAAAAAATAAAAAATGCCTTACTTTTTGTGAGGCATTTTTATTATAGACTTAAAAGTTGAACTAATTGTTTAACGCCATTAACTGCTGTATCTTCAATAACAATAAAATTATACGATTTTTTTATTAGAGGAATACTTTTATCAATAACATAGTTTATGCATTTTGGCGAAGTATATTCTACTAATGAAGCTGCAGGATACACTTGCAACGAGGTTCCTATAACAACAAATAAATCTGCCTTCGAAACAACATTAATTGCAGGTTCTATCATGGGTACCTCTTCTCCAAACCAAACAATATGTGGTCTTAATTGGCCACCATCATAAGCCGTATCACCTACTTTAATATCATTATAAATACTATAAATTTTTGAATAGTTTTTTACACTACGCATTTTAAAAATTTCGCCATGTAAGTGCATTACGTTTTTACTTCCACTTCTTTCGTGTAAATCATCAATATTTTGAGTAATGATGGTAACATCAAAAAAATCTTCTAGGTTAGTTAATCCATAATGTGCATTGTTTGGTTGTGCTTTGCTTACATCACTTCGTCTCATATTATAAAAATCTAATACAAGTTGTGGATTTTTTTGAAATCCTTCGGATGTAGCTACTTCATTAATATTGTATCCTTCCCAAAGTCCATCAGAATCTCTAAAAGTTTTTAATCCACTTTCTGCACTAATTCCTGCACCTGTTAATACAACTAAATTTTTCTTTTGCAATTTATAAAATATGAATTATTGATTTTGTATCAACCAATCTATGGCTAATTTATATCCATCTAAACCAAGCCCAGTAATAACTCCCTTAACTTTTGCTGAAATAAACGATTTGTTTCTAAATTCTTCTCTAGCATAAATATTAGAAATATGAACCTCAATTATTTTTAAATTTATTACAGCCAGTGCATCTGCTATTGCAATAGAAGTATGACTGTAACCTGCGGGATTAATAATAATTCCATCTACAGTAAACCCCACTTTTTGAATTTCATTTATAATTTCTCCTTCAATATTACTCTGAAAATAGGTAATAGTTATAAGAGGAAATTGTTGTTGAAGTTTGATTAAAAAAGTATCAAAACTCTCGTGTCCATAAATATCAATCTCTCTTTTTCCCAATAAATTTAAGTTGGGTCCATTAATTATATGAATCTTCATTTATCAAATATAATTATTAAAGAACTTAATAAATAAAAAAGGGCTTTGAAAAATCAAAGCCCCTCAACATTTAAAAATCTGAATTATAAACCATCTAAAAAACTATTTAAATTTTGCAAACTAATTGCATTTATTGATGGTTTTATTGAATATTCGGTATTTGCATTAACAATAATATCTTGTGTACCCAAATAAAATAGTCCATCAATATTGGTTAACGAAACCAGTTTAATATTTGCTCCTAAAGGGAAATTTTTTCCACTGTATAATTTTGAATTATAATTTGATTGCAATCTTAAAACAATATTATAATCATTAAACACAGCAAATACAACTGTGTTTTTATTTGTAAAATTATTAACCATAATTTTAATATTACAGTTAAGCAAATTCGAAAATGAAATTGGTTTACATATGGAGTGCCAGTTAAAATTTTTAGAAACAATTTCAAATCCATTATAATAAACTCCGTTAATTAAAATTAAACTGTTTTGTAAATAGCCAGAATTGGCACTATCAGCTTTACTCCAAGCTACAGAGCCTTCATTTGCTGTAGTTTTTGTGCCAATAAAATAGCTATAATCTATAGTAGTTGACGAATCAACAAATTTTATTTGATAATTATTATTTGGTTTTAGCGAAATATTATTTTCTAAATTATCGGCTAATTGTAATTGAATTAATTTATTAAACTCAACATAATTTGTAGCATTACAACTCGGAATTAAGTTTCTAATAAAATCTCCTTTATTATTAATTTTAGTAACCCTTGAATTTATTGCACCATTATAATTCGTGTTATTTAATAAATAAATATTACTTGGCAATTCTATTTGAGTTTGATTATTAATAGTTGCTGTTAATCCATAAACAGCGTTAAATGAATTTGTAAAGATTGGTTTGCGTAATAGGTTAATTATTGCCTGTGATTTTACCTCAGAAATTGATTCGGATGACCAACTTACATCATTTAATTCAGCATTAGTATAAGGTGTAAATACATCGCTATTTTTAGTACAAGCAATAAAACCAACTGAAAATAAAAGGCAAATAAAATTATTGTATAAAAACTGTTTCATTCTTTTTTTGAATGTGATTTATTAATTGATGTATTATTTTTAAATTTTGCTGCTTACTATAATCTTTTAATATTATTTAATTTAATTCTTGCCCCAAGTTGTAAGCCAATCATATTAAACTTTTGTGCAAAGCCACCATCACTTTTTATACTATTTGATAAGCCATATCTAAAATAAGGTTCAGCAAACACATCAACTTTATCGTTAATATTTCGTAAAATACTTAATGCCCCGTATAAGCTAATACCAATGTGGCTTTTATAAAATCCTTCATTTGCTTTGCTGCCAATATTTACTATGTTATTCGATGCATCAATTGTGTTACCATCAAACCAAGAAGTTAAATTAATTATTGCTCCACCATTAATTGCCAACTTCCATTTGCTTTCTGCATCACTTAATTCGTAAGATAATATTACGGGTATTTCCAGATTTTTATAATAATTCATGTTGGTTCTAACCCTGTATCCAATTTGCACTGTAATACTTGTATCGCTAACAGTTGTATCTGCCAATCCTGGGCGAATAATTGTTCTAGTATTTATTACAATAGTTTGCTTTCGGTCATTTTCTGTTTTTAAAGTAAACTTTTCATTAATTTGAGAATACTGTAACCCTGTTTTTATTAATAAATTATTCGATAAATTTTTACTAAATCTTATCCCAACCGAAAATCCCATTCGTAACAATTCAGCACTATCTTTTTTATTTAAATACCTATCGTTACCTGTAAGAGTACTTGTTACATTTTTATATGAATAATCTGGAGATACATATCCTTCTATATATAAATCATTTCTAATTTTATCTCTAGATGAAGGACAATCCTCAATTCCACTATATAATTTATTTAATAATAATGTTTCATTTTTAGCACTATTTATTTCTGCAACAAAAGGCAATGAGTTTGTTTGAATATACTGATAGAAATTGAATTTATTTTTATTATTCAAGTTATTCGAAAAATAATTTTTGCTATTTTTTTCAATGTCAAACTCGTTTACAGAAGAATTATTTATTCCTAATTTTTTATCAGCAATATTGTATTTTATAGCTTGTAAATTAGATTTGAAGTTTGTAAATTCTTTGGGTTGAGAATTTATTGAACTTATTTTATTTATTGAATTTGTTGAGGTTTTTTGAATATTTATTTTATTTACAATTGCACTACTTTTAATAGGAGTTGTTATAAGTAGTTCATGTATTTCAGTTTTAATAGTTGAGTTTGTTGATAACAAATTAGTATTATCAATAGTATTATTTGCTATTGATTTATTGATGTTCAAAAGTGATTTCTCATTATTCGAGTTCTCAATCATTAAATAACCAATAGAAAAAAGTGAAAATAAAATAATCGATCCAATTATCAAATTATTTCTATTAAACCACCAAATAACTTTTGGTTTATTTTCTTCTTCCAAAATAATTTTTTCCCAAAGTCCATCGGGAATTTGGCTTTCGTAATTTTTTAGTTTACTACTAATAAAATTATCAAATAATTTATCTGTCATTATACAGCAATTTTTTGTAATTGTAATATTTGTTGTTGCAACATTTTTCTTGCTTTTACTAATTGGCTTCTACTTGTTGCAGGTTGAATATCTAATAGTTTTGCAATTTCATCATGGCTATAACCTTCAACAACATTTAAATTAAATACAATTCTATATCCGGTTGGTAAAGCATTAATTAATTTTAATAAATCTTCTTCAGCTAAGTGAGCATAAGAATATGAATCAATAGAATTATTTATGGCATTACGTTCGTTAATTTCAATAAATTGAATTCTATTTTTTCTAAGTATACTTAAAGCAGCGTTAACTATTATTCTTCTCATCCAACCTCCAAACGAACCATTATATTTAAATTGATGAATATTTTTAAAAATAGAAATAAACCCTTCTTGCATCATATCTTCAGCTTCCATTGAACTCGATGCATATCTTAAACATATAGTCATAAATTTTCCTGCATATTGATTAAACAATAATTGTTGACATTGCCTATTTTGTCTGATGCAACCATATATTATCTCTTGCTCAGTCAATATGCTTATTTTAATATTATTTAAAGATGTGAGAAAAACGAATTTCGATGCCTAAGGTGAAAATTTTGTACTAAAGTAAACAAATTATTATAGAATTATAAAAAACTCAAGCTAATATTCTTATAAAATTGATTCTCAATTAGAGTTCGCAAAAATAAATTTGATTTTTCAATTTTTTGTATTTTAGATTTGCTTTAAACTAACTACTATGTTTACATGGTTAATTGATGTATTATATTATACTACATTTTCATTTATCGGATTAGCAATACTAATAAAATTTATTTTTTGGGTGCAACAAAATCCAGCAAGAAGAGTTCCATTAATACGGAGTTTTTTTATGTTTTTTAGTATTCACGATTTGCACAATGCTTCTACACAAAATAGTAAACGATTTAGAAGAGTAAATAATATTACGAATTATATTTTTTGGACGTGTGTAGTATTATTAATCTTTGTTTACATATTTAATACAAAAGAGGTTTTAGATACTGAACCAACTAAAATACCAACAAAAAGACATTAGAATTGGTAAAAGATAAATCTCACATAAATAAAGGCTTAATAATTGCAGTTATATTAATTTTATTTAATATTTTAACTCGAGTAATTAATGCTGAGTTTAGCGAATGGCCAATTTTTGTGTTTGCTTCAATAATAATTATTGGAATTACAATAGCGATAAAAATTCATGATAAAAATTCTAATTCAATTAATAGCTTTGGTTTATTATTTTCTTATGGCTTTAAAATAGCTGCAGTAATAGCTTGTATTTATTTTATTTATTTAATATTAGCGATAAACATTTTTTTTCCAGAGTTTATTAACGAAATGATAAATAGAAAATTAATTGAGGCAAAAAATCAGGGCTTAGTAAATGGCAACGATCAAACTAAAAACTTAGAATCAACTGTGGCTATGGCAAAAAAAGTTGTTACCTATACCTATCTTGCAGGAACATTAATTGGAACTTTATTTATTGGAGTTATTGGGTCAACAATTGGTTCTGTAATTGTAACTAAAAATAAATAAAAAATTTAGTATAAATTTACGCATGGATATTTCAATTGTTATTCCTTTATTTAACGAAGAAGAGTCTTTACCCGAGCTTTGCAAATGGATTACTAAAGTAACATCGCAGCAAAATCTTTCTTACGAAATTATTTTTATTGATGATGGTAGCAATGATAATAGTTGGATAACTATTCAATCACTGATACAAGAAAATACTAATATAAAAGGAATCAGATTTCAAAGAAATTATGGCAAAAGTGCAGCATTAAATGAGGGGTTTAAAGCTGCAAAAGGAAATGTAGTAATAACCATGGATGCTGATATGCAAGATAGCCCTGACGAAATACCTGGTTTATTTAAAATGATTACTGAAAATGATTTTGAAATTGTAAGTGGATGGAAAAAGAAAAGATATGATAACAAACTCACAAAAAATATTCCTTCAAAAATATTTAATGCTGCAGCACGCTGGAGCAGTGGAATTAAATTACATGATTTTAATTGCGGATTAAAAGCCTATAAAAGCAAGGTAGTTAAAAGCATTGAAGTGTATGGAGAAATGCATCGCTATATTCCTGTAATTGCTAAATGGAATGGTTTTAAAAAAATTGGCGAAAAAGTTGTTGAACATAGATCCAGAAAATTTGGAGTAACAAAATTTGGATGGGAAAGATTTATAAACGGTTTTTTAGATTTAGCTACAATAAATTTTGTAAGTAAATTTGGTAAACGTCCAATGCATTTTTTTGGCTTATATGGAACGCTTTGTTTTATGGCTGGGTTTTTTATGAGTGCTTATTTATTAGTGGCTAAAATATTTGACAATAGTTTTGCATTAACAAATAGGCCTTCATTTTATATTGCATTAGTAGTAATGATAATTGGTATGCAATTATTTTTAGCAGGTTTTATTGCTGAATTAATTTCTCGAAATTCATCTACAAGAAACGAATATTTAATTGCCGAAAAAATTGGCATATAATTTTTATTACAACATTGTTTGTGTCTTCAAGTATAAAACAAAAAATTATTATTATTGGCCCAGCTCACCCATTAAGAGGTGGTTTGGCTTCATTTGATGAAAGACTTGCAAAGCAATTTCAAGAAGAAAATTTTGATACAACAATTTATACTTACTCCTTACAATATCCTAATTTTCTATTTCCTGGTACCACACAATATTCAACTGAACCAGCACCAATAAATATTAAAATAAAAGTTTGTATTAATTCAATAAACCCTTTTAATTGGATAAAAATTGGGATAGAATTAAAAAAACTTAAACCAAAAATTATCGTGGTTAGATTTTGGTTGCCTTTTATGGGCCCTTGTTTGGGCACAATTCTTCGAATAGTTAATTTAAATAAATTTACTAAAATTATTTGTATTGCCGATAATATTAAACCTCACGAAAAAAGATTTGGAGATGTATTATTTACAAAATATTTTATAAAACCAATTCATGCTTTTATTACAATGAGCAATAAAGTTTTAGTAGATTTAAAACAAATTAGTACTAAACCTTCTAAACAATTACTACACCCACTTTACGATAATTTTGGGGAAATAATCAGTAAGCAAAAAGCCAGAGAGAATCTACATCTAAACCCAGATGAGCCAATAATATTATTCTTTGGGTTTATACGAAAATATAAAGGCTTGGATTTATTACTTGAAGCTATGGCATTGTTACAAACTGAAGAAAATAATTCAAAATTTAAAATTCAAAATTTAAAATTATTAGTTGCAGGAGAATTTTATGAAAACAGAAAATTTTATGATAATCTAATAACAGAATTAAAAATTGCAGAATCATTAATTTTAAAAACAGAATTTATACAAGATAGGGAAGTAAAAAATTATTTATGTGCTTGTGATTTTGTTATTCAGCCATACCGTAATGCAACACAGAGTGGCGTTACACCATTAGCTTATCATTTTGAAAAACCTATGTTAGTTACTAATGTTGGAGGATTGCCAGATTTAGTACCAGATAAAAAAGTTGGATTAATTGCTGAGCCGAATGCAGAATCAATTGCTGAAAAAATAAAAGAGTTGTATACATTTGGAGAAGCACATTTTATAGAAGCATTACAAATTGAAAAGAAAAAATATAGCTGGAATATTTTAACTAATAGTATTATTGAATTAGCGAAACAATAGAAAAAAATACAAAATGCCTAGTAAAGCAACTAAAAATATTATTTATAAAACACCCATTACTAAACTAGGTTATGATTTTATAAAAGCTGAACATATTCCAAAAGGAAAAGATGAATATTATTTAAGAAATATTCAAGAAAGAAGTGGAAGAGTTTATAGACAACTTTCTGCATCCGAAATTGAAGTTTTAATAAAAAATAATAACACAAGTGATGACTGGACAAAAATTTTAGTAAGTAAAATATTTAATCCTGAATTGGTTAAGAATTGTAAATTTTATGGATTAATTAGAATTGGGAAATTAGAGTCTATTTGTTTAACTTTTAGCGACCTTACTACTCCTGTTGGACTATATAATTCTAAAATTATAAGTTGCGACTTGGGTGATAATGTGGTTGTAGAAAATGTACATTATTTATCTCATTATATTATTGGTGATGAAGTTATTTTAGTGAATATAAATGAAATTGTAACTTCTTCTAATGCAAAATTTGGCAATGGTGTTGTTAAAAATGGTGAAGATGAAAATGGCAGAGTTTGGTTAGAAATTTCGAACGAAAATGCTGGGCGAAAAATAATGCCATTTAATGGAATGCAGCCTGGTGACGCTTTTTTGTGGAGTAAATACAGAGACGATGAATTATTATTAAATAAACTTAAACTATTAACAGAAGAAAGATTTAACACTGTTCGAGGTTATTATGGTAAAATTGGTAGTAGAACAATAATAAAAAATTCAAGAAGTATTAAAGATGCATGGATTGGTGAAGACGCATATATTAAAGGTGCAAATAAGTTAAAAAACATTACCATAAATTCAGGCGATAATGAAGGTAGAACTCAAATTGGTGAAGGGTGTGAACTAGTAAATGGAATTATTGGTTACGGTTGTAGAATATTTTATGGAGCTAAAGCAGTAAGGTTTATTTTATCATCACATTCTCAGTTAAAATATGGTGCTAGATTAATTAATTCTTTTCTTGGTTATAACTCAACAATTTCTTGTTGCGAAGTTTTAAATGCTCTCATATTTTCTTCTCATGAACAGCATCATAATAATTCATTTTTATGTGCAGCTACTTTATATGGTCAAACAAATTTAGCAGCGGGAGCAACTATTGGAAGTAACCATAATTCGCGGGGTGCTGATGGTGAAATTATTGCTGGGCGTGGCTTTTGGCCAGGGCTTTGTGTAAGTTTAAAACACAATTCAATATTTGCAAGTTATACCATTATTGGAAAAGGAGATTATACAAATGAGTTAAAAATAACAATTCCATTTTCATTAGTAGTAAATGATGTAAGCAAAGACAACTTAGTAATAATGCCAGCATATTGGTTTATGTATAATATGTATGCATTAGCTAGAAATGCTTGGAAATATATTGATAGAGATAAAAGAGTTGAAAGAATTCAATATTTAGAATATAATTTTTTGGCCCCAGATACTATTAATGAAATTATATTTTCTATAAACTTCTTAGAACACAATGTTGGCAAAGCTTTTTATAAAAAACAGCAAATAAATAATAGTTCAGATTTAGAATTTATTAAAAAAGGCAAAGCCCTTTTAACAGAACAAAATTCTTTTTGTAATGCCATCGAAATTGATGGAAATATTTTTGAAAATTCGAAGAGAAAAACTATTTTAGTTAAAACTTCAGAAGCCTATAAAATATTTAAAACCTTAATTAATTACCATGTGGCAAATGAATTAGTTACACTAATACAAAACAATAAAATAGTAACATTTGCTCAATTAATAAAACAAATTTCTTTAACTACTAAAGAAACTGAATGGATAAATTATGGTGGCCAATTAATGATGAAAACTGAAGTAGAAAATTTGAAAATAAATATTAGAAATGGTAAATTAAAAAGTTGGAATGAAATACATGCATATTACAAATTTTGCAGCAAAAACTATAGTTTAAACAAAATGCAACATGCATTAATTTGTTACTATAATTTACATGAAATTGAAAAATTAACTCCACCTCTCCTATCTAATTTATTATTAGAAGCAATTAATACAAAAAAATGGATTTTGGAAAGCATCATTTCATCAAGGGAAAAAGATTATACAAATGAATTTAGAAAAATGGTTTATGAAAATGAAACTGAGATGAACAAGGTGTTAGGAAATTTAAAAGAAAATACTTTTATTATTTCGCAAAAAAAAGAACATAAAGTACTTGTAAAAACTGTAAATAAAATATTATTAAATTTTAACTTAAAAAAATAAAATGGATCAAACTCTTTTAGGCGTTGGCACAAGATTACAGCATCAACAATATGGCCCAGGTGTAATTGTTAATGTAAAATATGCAACCTATATTATTTCATTTATCAATCAGGGCATTAAAGAAGTTGACAAAACTGATACTAAATTAGATGACATAATTCCAGAAAATATTTCAACAGAAATTGAGACCACAGATGAAGTTGAAAAAAGTTTATTAAAGATATTAAAAATGTGGGGTGGCTTACAAGAGACCATTCAACTTGGCGAACGTTGGCAAAAAGGAACTATGCTTTTACAGCCATTTGATAAATCACAAAAACCAAAAGAAATTCCAAT